>JAKATS010000125.1 GCA_021818645.1 Acidobacteriota bacterium
ATCTGGACTTCGCCGGAATCGAGAGAAAACCCCAGACCGCTGGTGGCATTTGACTGTGGATCGCAGTCTATCAACAGCGTGGCTACTTCGGCCGCGGCCAGCGAAGCAGCCAGATTGATCGCGGTAGTGGTTTTACCCACCCCGCCTTTTTGGTTCGCAATGGCAATGACCTTGGACACGAGGCCACAGTGTAGCTAAAAGATCGAAAGAAGTGAAGGAGAGAAGGACCGCAGAACAGAAGAATGTTCCACGTGGAACACTCATGGAGATGAGGCACCCATGCGACAGCGGCTTTTGTCGCATTTCTGGTTAATTCTTTTAATTCAACAGCTTACAGAAGAAATGACAGCTGATGAAAAACGCAGATGTGTCGCATTTTGTAGTGCTTATATAGTACACTTATATTTGGTTTCCCAGCAGGATCCCGCGATGACGGGTATAGGGGAGGGGGTGAAATTTGCTCCATTTCCAGCCCGTGAACTGCGTTTTCCACTGTTCGGCGAGTTCGCTGCTGATCCAGGCAGCGAGGGTGCCATTGGGTTTGAGCCAGTGGCCCACCCAGCGCGGCAGCTCGATCATTTCTTCCAGCGCCCGCACGGTTACAATGTCGTGCGGCTGGCCATCGAGCTGGGCATTGACCTCGAGTACCGAGATGCGCGAAGCCGGCTCCCAGGTCTTTTTCGCATTCACGATTGCTTCGCGGAGAAAAGCGGCTTTTTTGGCTTTTATTTCTACTAATGTAGTATCAATGGGATAGCCCAGTGCCAGGCACAAGCCGGGAAAGCCGGCGCCGGAACCAATATCGGCGAGCGATTTTCCCGAAATGGAAAGCCACTGTGTGACTGCCAGCGACTCGCCGAGATGGCGGTCAATCCAGGTGCGGACTTCCCGATCGCCGATGAGGCGTATGCGCTGATTCCAGTGTTCGAGCAGCGACAGGTATTCGGCCCAGCGCTGCAGCTGCGCCGGACGGGAGGCGATGCCGTACTCGGGCAGGCGCTGCTCCATCCATTGAATCCATTGCGGTTGGCTGGTCAGGGTAGCCATCGAATCCATCATCAGGGCGAAGAAAAACAAACCGGCGATTTTGCTCTGGAGCACTTTCCGGGCCGGCACACGCCTTCAGCTTTGCCCTATTTTCATCCTTACTTGCGGCTGCGCTACAGTGGCGAGCGGTTCCTGCCCGGCAAGACACCTTATCCGCTCGATTTCGGATATCCTCAGATCAGCGCGAATGTGTCAGCCACGATGCAGCCCGCGCCCGGTGAGCGCAAAGTCCTATCATAAAAGCCAAACCTCGGAAAAGCGAGAGCAGATGCAAGCCAGCCGCCACTTTCAAACCATTCGTAGATGAGCGCGCATTGGGCCAATTTCGCCTATTGGTTTGTCCGTCATGGCTGGCTGGCGGTGGGGCTGCTGCTGTTTCTGGAAAACCTGGGGCTGCCGCTGCCGGGGGAAACCGCTTTATTTGCCGCGGCTTTTCTGGAATTGAAAGAGGGCGTGCATGCGCTGCTGGCGCTCTACCTCGCCGCCGTCGCGGCCAGCGTCGCTGGCGCCTGGGCAGGCTATGGCTGGGGCCGATGGCTGGAAAAAAAACCGTCGCTGCACGGCAACGGCAGCCGGCATCCGCGATGGATGCGTTCACTGCAGCTGGCGCGGCGGTTTATCGAGCGCTACGGCGCGGGCACGATTTTTTTCGCCCGCTTTGTTGACATTTTGCGCTTTCTGGCCGCGCCGGCGGCCGGCGCGCTGGCCATGCCGCGGCGCAAATTTCTGTTCTGGAACACGCTGGGCGCGGCCGCGTGGGCGCTGGTGGTGGTTTTTCCGGCCCGTCAGTCGGAGCACCATTGGCGCGCCTGGACATTATCGCTTTCCCGCGCCGGGCTAGCGCTGCTGGCGCTGGCGATCGTTATTTTTTATTGGCTACTGCAGCGACTGCAGCGCGAACTGGAAAAACGCGCGTCCTGAATTCCCGCAGCCGGCGTTCCATCACACCCGGGCCGGGGCGACGGCTTCGAGCGATTCGACCGGCGGCCGCAGTCCGGCCTTGGCCAGCGCTCCATAAACGATAGCGCCGGCGATGAAGGAATACAGCGTGGCGGGAATATCATGCGCGGCCAAACGGGCGGGAATGCCCGGCACATGGACCACGCCGATAATGCCGACCATAAAGCCCACCGCCCAGGCCAGATACCCAGCCCAGTTGATGCCCCGGCGCGGGCCGGACCACTGGCAACCGGCCAGCAGATAATCGGCCGCCATGGCGCCGCAGATGGGACCGAACGACGCCCCGACGATCTGGAAAAAGGCGACCAGGTGATTGCTGGCGCCGGTGGCGGCCAGCGTGACCCCAATCGCGGCGGCGACAAACGTGGAAACCGGCCGGGGAATATTAGGCAGCATGGTGCCGAAACTATTGGAAGAAATAAAAACGGTAAAGCAGGTCGGAACCATGCAGGCCAGGGCAAACAGGAAGAACATAATGCCCGACAGCGCACCCACATGGGCAATGGCGTTGGCGAAGTTGTAATGCGTGGTGGCCCCGCTGCCGATGGCTCCGGCGACGGCGAAGATGCAAAGTCCGCCGGCCACGATGATGGGCAGCGTGATGCCCACCAGGCCGCCCCAGACGACATCGGCGCGGTTGCGGCTGTTCATGCCGAAATCCACGCCCGCAGCGCCGGCGGTGGCAAAAAAGCCGATTACGATTTCCAGCATGACGGCAAAGGCATGCAGCGGCCGCACCTGCGGGGCATGATAGGCGGCAACGCCGTGGCGCATGGCCCAGGCGACCAGGATCAGCATGACCAACGGCACCCAGTCGAGCACATGGGCGATGCGGGCGATATGCCGGATGCCTTTCATCGCGACCCAGGCAAACCCAAAGCCCCAGGCGGCGCAAAGCACAGTGAACAGCAGGCGCGGTTCGCCCGCCAGCCAGTGCTGGCTGTCGAGGCCTTTGAGAATGAAGTCGGTGGCCACATAGGTGCCGACGGAAAACCAGCCGATCTGCAAAGCGCCCATCAGCAGGCCGGGCATGAGATAGCCGCCGCGGGCGCCAAAAGTGGAGGAGCCGATCACATATAAAGGCCGTCCGGTTTGCATACCCAGCATGCCGGGAACGTAGTAAAACAGCGCAAAGCTGAGCAAACCGGCGGCGGCCAGCCCGAGCAGGCATATGGCGACGCTGCTTTCGCTGAGCGTGGGCCCGGCCATCTGCAGATAAAACGCGACCCAGACAAAAATGCCGGCGTAGGCGGGGGCGGTGTTTTTGAACCAGACGGCGCGATTGGCAGCCGGATTCGGCTGCGAGGCGGTCAGATATTCAGGCAAAGCAGACATGGCTTTATCCTCAAATCCGGCGCATGCATTGCGCACATGGCCGTTCGCCGCGATCATAGAATATTTAGAGTGAATGCGCCATGAAAAAAGGAATAACGAATTGACGGCCTAATTCACATCCGGGTGCGGCGGTGAAGCCAGCCAGATCCCGCCTTTACGGCAGCCGCCGCAACCCGATTACCAGTGTGATCCTTACGACCCGTTCGCCGCGGCGACTTTCTGGGCGGCGAAACTCCAACCATCCGTATCTGCACCAATCAGGGAAGCGTCCACGACCAGAGTCATGAGCCATCCGTTTCCATTAACGGATTTCGAATGACCAGAAACATAAAAAATATCACCTGGCTTGACTTGCATTGTGACTCCATGCTATCTGGATTACCAGACAGACATTCCCGAAGTGTGTGGCATGGGAATACAGGAATCCATTCACTGCCCGCAGGAATCCGAGCGGACAGGCACAGACAGAATTTTGCCGATTCATGAGGAGAGAGCATGAAGAAAATATCCGTGTTTTTATCGTTGCTGCTTTTACTGTGCCTCACCACAGTACGGCTGCATTCCCAAACGGTGACCGCCAGCCTGAAAGGCGTGATCACCGATACTTCCGGCGCGGTGATTCCGGGCGCGACCATTGTGATCCGCAATCGCGCTACCGGCTCCCAGCGCACGGTGACCAGCGACGGCTCCGGCAATTTCACCGCCGCTTTGCTGCCGGTGGGCACCTACGAGGTCACCGTGCGCGCCAAAGGGTTTCAAGCCTACAGCATCCATGGCGTCGCCCTCAATGTCGGCGCGCACCGCACACTTCATGCCCGGCTCAAACCCGGCACGGTCACCCAGACCGTGCAGGTTAACGCCAGCAGCGTTGCCGTGCAGACCGGCTCGGCGGCCCAGTCGCAAACCATCACCGGCCGGCAGATTCGCGGCCTGGCGCTGGATAACCGCAACTTCGAGCAGTTGGTAACGCTTGAACCCGGCGTGTCTTCCACGCAGGGAACCATCGTTGGCTTTGGTTTAAACAATGTCACGGCCGTCTCGGTCAACGGCACGCGCCCTTCGGCCAGCAACTGGATGGTGGACGGCGCCGATGTCAATGACAGCGGTTCGAACTTCACTCTGCTCAATGTGCCCAGCGTGGACGCCATCCGCGAGTTCAAGCTGGAGCGCAGCACCTATGACGCCGAATATGGGCGCAGCGGCGGCGGCCAGATCATGGTCATCACCCGCTCCGGGAGCAATCAGTTCCACGGCGGCGCCTACGAGTTCGTGCGCAATAACGTGCTCAACGCCAACAATTTCTTCAATAATGCCAATGGCAATATACGCCCGCCCGTGCGCTATAACGATTTCGGCTACACCATCGGCGGTCCGATTGTGAAGAACAAGACCTTCTTCTTTTTCAGCGAGGAATTTCGCCGCAACAGCCTGCCGTCCAACGCGGTCTTTTTCCTTCCCAATCCCCAGGAAATGACCGGCAACTTTGCCGGCATCACCACCCTCAATCCGGCTTCCGCGCCCGCCGGCTGTATCTCCAATGGCCCCGATGGCAAGCCCGATCAGCTGAGCCCGAATTGTTTTTCCCCCAATGCCGCTGCATATCTGAAAAATGTATACAGCAAATTCGCGCCGAATGCCTGCAGCGCCGGGAGCCTTTCCTGCACACTGAGCGAGCCGGTCAACTCCAGCAACAATTTCCGCCAGGAAATTCTTCGCATTGACCAAAGTATCGGCAGCAGCATTCAGCTATTCGGCCGCTACATGGACGACAGCACGCCGACCACGTATCCACTCGGCATCTGGGGCGGCTCCAACCTGCCGGGCATTTCCAACAGCAATGTCAACTCGCTCGGC
>JAKATS010000277.1 GCA_021818645.1 Acidobacteriota bacterium
ATCCCACAGTGCAGGCGCGGCTGGTGCGGGCGCTGGCGCTGGCCAATGAAATCATGCCCGGCTTGCCGGTGAGCGTGACGGAATGGAACTTCGGCCAGACCAATGAGGATGCGATGGCCGTGGCCTTAACCGATGCCGATGGCTGGGGGTTGCTGGGCCAGTACGATTTATACGCGGCCGCGCGCTGGACGGCGCCCGACCCCTCGGCCAACCCGCTTTCGTATCAGGCGCTGAATCTGTTCACCAATTACGACGGCAAGCATGATGGCTTCGATTCAATTTCGGTAGGAACCAGCAACACCTGCGGCGTGAGCGCGGCGGACCCGTTTTATAACCAATGCGATACGTTTGCCGCCGTCAATCCGGCCGGCACCCAGATGACCCTGCTGGTGGTGAACCAGACCCCCGCGGATCAACTGCAGGCCACGCTGATTTTAAAAAATTTCACCCCATCGCAGATGACCAGTTACACCATTTCGGCCGCCAATCCCAACCAGATCACGGCGGGCGCCACCAGCAGTTTCAGCGCCAATCAGAGTTTTGCGCCCTATACGGTCACGCTGCTGGTGATCAGCGGGCAGATGAACGGCACGCCGACGGATTGGGCCATGAATCCCGAAAATGCCGCCCTGGCCTCGCTCAGCCCCAACACGCCCTATTACCCTCCGGGAATCGTGATGGCCTCGGCGGGAACCAGCGTGGTATTGCATCCGGTGATCACTTCCGGCAGCGGCGCGGTTACGCTGAGCGGAATCACAACCGACAGCGGCATTACCGGAGCGATTACCACGGCTGCGGTCCAGCCCACCGTCAACGCAGCCGTCACCTTCACCATTCCCGCCGCGACCGCGCCGGGATTTTATCATTTCACCCTGACCGGCCAGGACGGCGGCGGCATTGTCCAGAGCGAAGCCGGCATGATCGAAGTCGGCAATCCCGCCGCCACGCTGACGGCCACCGGCGACAACCAGAGCGCGGCGGCCGGCAGTACGCTGAATCTGAACGTGACGGTCGTGCCCGGAACCAGCGGCGCGCTGGCCAGCGGCCAGGAAATTTTATTTACCACCAGCGCCGGCACGCTGTCGGCCGCATCGGATATCGCGGTTTCCGCATCGGGGAACCAGATTCTGGTGGAGACCAACTCCAGCGGCGCGGCCAATGTCACCCTTGCCTTGCCGGCTTCGCCGGGAACGGTGCAGGTGACGGCCAAGGGTGAATATGCCATTGGCCATCCTGTCTATACATTCACGGAGACGGCGCAATAAAGTTTCGGCCGATACATATCGCGGGGCGCGTGGGCGTAGCCACGCTGGGGCCCGCGTCAGGCATGAACCAGGTGCCCACGCGCCATCAGGTAAAGTTGAAGTGGAATGAATGGCGCGCTGATTGTGGACAAACCGGCGGGGCTGACCTCGCATGACGCGGTGGCGGCGGCGCGGCGGCTGCTGCGCGAGCGCTCAATCGGCCATCTGGGCACGCTCGATCCCGCCGCGACTGGAGTTTTACCGCTCCTGGTAGGGCGGCTGACGCGGCTGGCGCGTTTTTTTCAACTGCGGGAAAAAGAATATGAGGGCGTGGTGCGTTTTGGCTGGGCCACCGCGACCTATGATGCCGAGGGCAAAGCCGTGGGCGAGCCCCGGCCGGCGCCGGCGCGCGCTGCTATTGAAGCCGTGCTGCCGGAATTTCAGGGCGTGATCCGGCAGAAACCGCCGGGCTTTTCAGCCAAAAAAATTAACGGCCAACGCGCCTATCAACTGGCCCGGGCGGGGGTGATCGTCGAGCCGGAAGCGGTGGAAGTGGAAATTACCGCGTTGGAAGTATTGGATTACACCGCCCCGGATCTGCAGATCAGGGTGCGCTGTTCCACCGGGACCTATGTGCGGTCGCTGGCGCATGACCTGGGCCGGCGGCTGGGCATGGGCGCGCATCTGAGCCGGCTGCGCCGCACCCGGGTGGGCGAGTTTACGCTGGCCGATGCGGTCACGCTCGAGCAACTGGAGGCGGATGCGCGGCAGGGGCTGGCCGCCGGACGCCTGCTGCCAGCGCGGCAATTATTGCCGGAAATGCCCGCCATCGTGGCGCCGTCCGAAGCGGCCGCGCGGCTGCTGCAGGGCCGGACGGCGAATCTGCCGGAGTTTTCTCCCGCCCGGCGCATCCGCATTTTTACCGCCGCCGGCGAACTGCTGGCCATCGGAACCCGGGTTGCCGGATCGCTGTTTCAACCGGAACTGGTTTTTCCGCCCGAACCCGGCGGCCCGGTATAAGCCGCTTTTAAAGCCGAGCCGCAAGGCGCTCCACTTTTTTTATCTGCCTTTGCGCGCCAGCAAAATACCATCGCGCAGAGGCAGCACGGAAACTGAAAACCCGGGCAATGCATAAGCCTGGCGGGTGATTTCGCGCATGGCCGCGGTCTGCGGATCTGAATCGGGGCCGGCGACTTTGCCTTTCCACAGCACATTGTCGGCGATGAACAGACCGCCGGGGCGCAGCCGGGGCGCGGCCAGCCGCAGCGCCTCGGGATAGCGCGGCTTATCCAGATCGCAAAAGATCAGATCAAAATCACCCGGCGTGCTTTGGAAAGCCGCGATGGCGTCGCCCGGCATGAGCCGGATACGGCCGGCCACGCCGGCGCGGTCGAAGTACAACGCCGCTTCGCGCGACAGTGCCGGATCGCGTTCGGTATAAAAAACCTCGCCGGTTTCGCCCGCCGCGCGCGCCCACCATAAGGTGGAATATCCGATGGCCGAGCCCAGTTCAAAAATTCTCTTCGCGCCTGTCATCGTGGCAAGCTGAGACAAAAACGCCGCGACCACCGGGCCCACGATGGGAATGTTCCGGCGTTCGGCTTCCTTTTCCATCTCCGCCAGCACGGAATCTCGCGGCGGCAGCAGCGATGATAAATATGCGTCCAGCGCGGGCGCGGTGATGAAAGGCTCGGCAGTCATGTCCATATTCTCGCAGATGCAATTCCGGTGGACCATGCCTATCCGCTTCAGTCTGCCTGGCAGACCGGTGACTCCGGGCCTGCGATTTCGCTGACTTTGCCGGCGGCTGGCCCGCGTATCGTAGTGGATATGCATCAAACCATGCAGCGGCATGAATTGGAGCTGGGTAAAAAATTGCACCTATCAAATCGGCGAAATTTTACCCCGGCAGGCCATTTATTCGGTTGAATGCCTGCATAATTACGTGTCCGCGGCGGCATGGTGGAAGCGGCAGGAACAGCAGCCGCGCATGCTTGTTTCCTGCCGGAATGATATTTTTTCCTGCGCCGGCGCCATGATCGGAAACCGCCAGGCGCTGTATCTGGAATTCGGGGTGTATTACGGCGAAAGCCTGCGGCTCTGCTCGCGGCTGCTCTCCCATCCCGCTGCCCGTCTGCATGGCTTTGACAGCTTTCAAGGCCTGCCCGAAGCCTGGAGCGCGCGCTATGGCGCCGGCGACTTATCGGTAAACGGAAAAATTCCGGTTTTTGATGACCCGCGCATCCGGCTTTATCCCGGATGGTTCGAGGAAGTGCTGCCGGCCTATACTCCGCCCACGCATGAAATTCTATTGATCAATTGCGATGCGGATTTATTTTCATCGGCTCTGACGGTGCTGCACTATGCGCGGCAATGGCTGCGGCCGGGGGATCTTTTATATTTTGACGAATTTCATCATGCCGCCGGCGAGCGGCTGGCCTTCGAAATGTTTCGGCACGGCAATCCGCTGCAATTTATCCCCATCTCGGCCACGCATGCCAGAAATCATGTCCTGTGGCAGGCGCAAGCGCGGAATTAAAAAATTCATTTCAGCCAAGCCGGGTTGGAATTACAATCAATGCGATCCAGCAGTGCAATGAATTTCATTCATGAATGGAGCCGGCCACGCTATGCCCTCCCGCACTCCGACACGTTCCGCCCTGCAGCAGCCATTTTCCCGGCGCCATTTTCTGGCCGCGGCCGCGGCCGGCGCGATCACTCCCGCCTGGAGCCGCGCCCATGCCGCCTGGCAAGGCGAACCCAGCCAGCCGCCTGACTCCACCGCGGCCGCCGCCAGCCCGCAACTGGCGGCGCAGACCCGCAGCCTGATGCCGGTGCCGTATAGTGTGCAATGGCGCACGGGCGGCATGCCCCTGTCCTCGGGATTCTATGCCGCGGCCACGGGAGCGACCAGGCAGGATGAACGCGTGGAAGCCGCCTTGAGCCGGCTGATGATGCGCATCGCGCGGCGTACCGCGCTCAATCTTGATCCCTGGCGGCGCGGCGCTCCCGCCACCGCCGGCCTGCTGGTGAACTGCCAAGCCGCCGGTCCGCATTTTCCCGCCCTGGGCGAGGACGAAAACTATCGCCTGGAAATCAGCCCGGAACAGGCCCGCCTGGAAGCGCCCGGCATCGCGGGCGCGCTGCGCGGGCTGGAAACGCTCTATCAACTCATCGAAGCCCAGCCACCCGGATATGGATTTCCCGCCGTGGTGATTGAAGACCGGCCGCGCTTTGCCTGGCGGGGTTTGCTGCTGGATGTGAGCCGGCATTTCCAGTCCGTGGCCGAAGTGGAACGCACGCTGGAATTGATGGCCTGCTGCAAGTTCAATGTGCTGCACTGGCATCTTTCCGACGACCAGGGGTTTCGAGTGGAAAGCCGCGTGTTTCCCCGGCTGCAGGAGCTGGGCTCGGACGGGCAGTTTTATTCCCAGAGCGAAATTCGACAGGTGATCGAGCACGCGCGCCGGCTGGGCATCCGCATTCTGCCGGAGTTCGACATGCCGGCCCATACCCAGGCCTGGATGCCTGGCTATCCCAGGCTGGGCAGCGCGCCCGGGCCGTATCATATCGCCCGCACGTTCGGGTATCACAATGCCGTTTTCGATCCCACCCGCGGCTATGTCTATCATTTTCTCGACCGCTTTTTCGCCGAAATGGCCGGATTGTTTCCGGATGCGTTTCTGCATATCGGCGGCGATGAGAACAAGGGCCCGGAATGGCGGGAAAATACCGATATTCGCGCCTTTATGCGCCGCCACGGCATTCATTCCAAAGCCGGCCTGCAAACCTATTTCAATCGCCGGCTGAACCCGATTGTTCGCCGGCACGGCAAGATCATGGCGGGCTGGGAAGAAATTCTGAATCCAAAATTGCCCAAGGATGTGGTGGTCGAGGCCTGGTTAAGCGTGGGCGCGCTGGCCAACATCGTAAAGCACGGCAATCGC
>JAKATS010000144.1 GCA_021818645.1 Acidobacteriota bacterium
CGATCTGCCCAAGTCCGGTGAGGGCATCGAGCAGCATGGCGGACCCCCGGGGCGAACAGCCGGTATGCGCGGCCACGGCTGGGGCCGTTTGCTTGCCGGCGGCCAGGGCGGAAAAAAACTTCAACTGCAGCGCCGTGCTCAATACCCGCTCTCCGGCGAAAGAGAAGCTGAGATTGAGCAGCGCGTCGGGAGTCTGCATTGCTGCGGCATGATTCATCGCTGACCCGTTTGCGTCCGCCATCATCGTCTCCTTTCAATTCTGCTTCAGTCCGAAATGCTCAGGCCCCCACCGCCATGCCGATCAGGACCACGATGAACAAGGCGGCTTCCACGCGGCCGGCCCGGTCCATCTTTTGTTGCAGCGCATTCATCTGTTGCCTTTGTGCCTCGCTCGGGGATCCGTTTGTGTTCTGGATTTCTTTGCCCAGTGCCGCCATGCGGTCGGCGGTGACCCGCAACACGCACATGCCGATCGCCAGCGCGGCGATGGCCGCCAGGCCGCCGACCATCAGGGCCGCGCCGCTCCGGGTGACCAGCCATCCGGAACGCCAATCGCGTCCATAGAGGACCACTCCCGAAAGAACGGCCGTCCAGGCGGCGATCATGATCCATCGGCGCAACCGGTTTTGAACCAGCAGAGCCTGGAAGAACCGCTGTCCCTCGCCCTGCAGGCGGCGCGCCGTGGGTTTTACAAATCCCGTTATGACGAAGGCTGCTCCCACCCAGAAGACGCCGCTGATGACATGCACCGTGCGCAGGGCTAAAAACAAAAACTCCCGTATCAGCATGGCCTACCCTCCGAAAGCTCCGCCGCTGATTCGCACAAAATCCCTAGGCACGGGCGCCGGCGATGTCGCGTTCAATTTCGGGTCTTTGTGTTAGGTGCGTGTTAGGCGCGGTAGTGCTTTCCGGATCCAACGGAACCCAATTCTATATAACGGGAGCGCAATGTCAAGATAATATTTTATTGATCTGATTGGGATCATGTTGAAGCCTCAAATTCATGAAAGCCGGCAAAACTTATGCCCAACTAAGGCTCCCTCATCTGCATAGGCGGAGGGCAGCAAGGTGTTCTTAAATACATTTTGCCGTTGCGGGCGTAACTAATAGAAAGCGCATTGTTATATTAAGTACAGATTATTAAAAACCGCCCTGCTGCATTCTCAATCGCCGAACCCGCCCGAGGACGGCCCGGACCATCGGGGAGTACAACCATACGCGGATCCACCCGGCACTCAAAATGCCGCCGGGCGGTCCGCCGAACTACACAAAAACGTTGTCGAAAACTATTCCAAAGAAAGGGGTGCTCGACATCATCGGAATGCCGAGCAGCGAAAGCCCCCACGCCAATCCAAACAATATCCAACCCCAGGCGCCCCGACAGGCCGTGCCTGCTCTCCGGGTCAATTCGCACGAGCAAGGTGGGCGAGGAAGACGACGCAAAGCTGGGCGTCGCTTAACAGGCTGAAGGCGAGCCGCAGTGGAGGAATCTGAAACCAGCGCCGCTGGGCCCACCGCTGCCTGACCGTACTCCAGAAGCAGTCCAGGTCGGCGCGGGTAAGCACTTTGTCCGAAGCCAGCGATGGGTAATACCTGATCCACAGCAGGGAGAGCTTCGAGGGGACGCGCAGCGACGGGAAATAAGCCTTGGCTTGCCTGTAGGCGCGTTGCACATCGGCCAATTTAAGCCGCCCGTAGGTGGCCGCGCGGATTTTGCACAGTTCTTCGATCACTCGCTGCTCGGCTTCGCTTCGCGGCCGGGTCTGCAGCCACAGCTCTTCCATTTCGAACAGAAGTCGAATCATGCCGGCGAGATGCGCGCGAATCTCGCGCGCCCGCGCAATGGCATATGCCCGGCGGGACAGGACGGCATAACCCGGACGGCGGTGCTTGCGGCCCTTGAGCCGGAAAAAGCCGCACATCATCGGATGCCGCCCTTCCGTCGCTATGGAATTTTTGTACCAAATGAACCGGAGGAAATTATTCCAGTAATCTCTCCGTGGGCAGCGTTGCAGGATCGCCTTCATATTCTCGAAACTGTAGAACGTCCGCCAGGCATCGCGATAAAGAGCCTCCCAATCACCGCCTTGCAGGTTGGCGTGGGCTGTAACCTCGTGATGAGAATCGTAAAGGTTGAAATCCGGATGCATCCATTCCCCGCGGCGGGACATCATCAGGTGGTCCTGCGAGCCGGGCAGCGGCATGAGCATAAAGAACGACGCATGGTCCGGGCGCACGTCAAGCATGAGTTGCGCCAGATCGCGGCGGACCGAATCCACCGTGTCCTTGGGGAATCCGATGATATAGCCGACGTGCGTCGAAATCTCCGCGCCGCGGTAGGCTTCGATCAATTGCGGATATTCCTGCACGTGGTTTTGCCTTTTGCCCGCCGCCTTCATGTTTTCGGCGTTTAAGCTCTCCATCCCGATGAACACGCTCGAACATCCCGCCCGCCGCGCCTTGGCGATGAAGTTCGGGATCTTCCAGGAAAGCACATCCACCTGCATCATGAACTTCACCGGGATTTGCTCTTCCTCCCGCAGCCGGATGAGGGCGTCAAAAATGGTTTCCCAATTTTGGTTCCGCGCAAAATTATCGTCGGTAAAGAAATAGAAAGTGATGCGATGGGATTTATAGTTGTGACGGATCGTCTCCGCAATGTACTCCGCGGAACGGAAGCGCATTTTGCGGCCCTGAACATTGATGATCGTGCAGAAGCTGCATTCGAAAGGGCAGCCGCGCCCGCAATCCAGCGTGCCGAAGTTAGACGCAATGAATTTGCGCAAGTAGTCCTTGCATATTACCGGAAGCGGTTTCTCGGACAAGTCCGGCTTGTCGTTAGTGTAATCATACAGGGGCTTCAGGCAACCGTTCATGGCATCGCTCAGCAGATCGCCCCAGGTTTCTTCCACTTCGCCCTTCACGATCGTTACGCCGTCATCCATGAGCTGTTGGATGTCCGGCGGTATGCCCGGCAGCAGTGCCAGATAGCCGCTCACATGAAAGCCGCCCATCATGACCGTCAACCCCGCGCGGCGAAACATTCGGGCCAGATCGGCGGCGCGCGGAAACTGATTCGTTTGCACGCCCACCAGGCAGACGATCGTTTTGACGCGGCCCGCGCGCTCGGACCGGCAGATGCGTTTCACAGGAATGCGGTCCACCGTCTCGTCGAGCACGTGAACCGCGATTCGCACGGATTCCCCCAGCCGCTTTTGGGCCACCACGTCTTCCGTCAGGCCCGCCAGACAGGCTAGCGTGTTGCTCGGCAGAACGCCGCGCCAGTGCCGTACAACATAGCCATCGTCATCATACTGTGTCGGCTTGATCAGATAAAGGTTCAGTTTTTTTATCATTCACCCGGCTCCTTCAGATGACGGCGCGTGATACGCGGCGTGCGCGCGCTTCATGCCGGGCAACGCTGCACCCAGCGCAAGGGCATGTTCGTCGTAGTATGAAACGTGAACCCCATGCATGCTTGTTCATTTCATCCATCGGCTGTCTCTCACGCCGAACCTGTTTGGCTGCGAGCGGAAGATGAAATCAGAAGTATTCCGCAGACGGCCAGTCTTTTTGCTGCTCCATACCATGTTAGCCGTAATTTCCATTATGGTTTTGGGCTCGGACCCGAACAGCAACATAAGCCTGCCTTGCATTACCCCGCTTGACTCGCTCCGCCGCTCCCGCTCAATACAAGCATGCCGTCCTTGAGGATCGGTGCCCCTCTCACCGTCGCCGAGCAGGCGAGGCTCGAGGAGTTACCCGCCTTGAATGGGGAAGGCATGAATGTGGAGGAGATGGACGGGTTCTTCTCAGCCCTGATTGCCGGTCCCGATATCGTCCTGCCGAGCGAAGCCCTGCCGCAGGTGTTCGGCGGCGCGGCCTACCGGGGAGACGTATACGAAACCTTGGAGGATGTGCAGAAGCTGCTTTCGCTCTTTATGCGCCACTGTGGAACGGGATCGCGGGAACGCTCGCACGGGGCGAAGTGCACGTACTCCACCGGCTATTCCGCCCGGCTGGAGCAGAATGCTTCATGATTGCACGATTCTCAAGGCAGGAATCAGATTAAAGTGGCGGAGATTGGCGGTTTTAATGCCAAAGCCGAGATCGAGCGCCGTGGCGGCGATCAATAGATCAGAGACGGGAATTCGGGTGCCTATAGCCTGGCATTGGCCATCAATGCTTCCCGCTCTCAACGCAACGGCTAATGTAACCGGATAAATGGGCAGGGCTGCAATGATGTCGTCCAGGTAACGTTCACGAAACGCACGCCGGCGAGCACTGTCGGCGCGCTCAATCCCATGGGCCAACTCGAGAACCGTGATGACGGAGATTCCAAGCTCCTCTCCACGATCCATGCCAAGGGTATCCAGAAAGCGATGGAGATTCATCCCTTCGCCTTCAGCCGCCGCCATGATGGTCGAATCAACGATCAGCCCCAAGTGAGTGGCTCCTGATGGGCCGATATCGCCGCCTGGACATCTTTTGCGAAATCCGCATCCACGACGCCCGGCGAATCAACCGGAGCCAGGGCCAAACATTCCGCGAGTGTTCGTCCGGGCGGCCTCGCCGCGCGAATCACGGCTACCGGCTGGGCATTGTGCTCGATGACCACCTCAGCGCCGGCCCGAACGCGCGCCAAAACTCTTTCAAAGTTGCCGGCGGCCTCAGCCTCGGAAATATGGACGGCATTCTTCATAGGGCGATTATAACGCTGGCGTCCTCCCTCCCCCTTCCGGCGCTTGTCTTATCGCCAACGTTGCAGCAGGAAGCAGCTCCGCGTCTCAGCCACATGTCAGCGCCCGCCTAATTTCGCGATTTTCGATTTTTCAGCCTCCTGCATGTTGCATAACTTCTGTGTTTTCAATGAGCCGTTGCGAATCGAATTCCTGCCCGGCTGCCAAAATCAATGGCCGGCAGAATTCAAAAGTTTCAAAATGAGCTCGTACTCGAAGGTGCACTTCTCGATTCTGTACACCGGGATGGAGTGGTAAGCCCGCCAGATTGACTCCACGATGATCTCGTCTTGGGATGATCGCGCCAGCAATGTGAACTGGCCGCTTGATTGGCTTGATGGTTACATGCCAGTTTCCGTCTGAAAGGAATGGTAGAAAGTGACCCTTATATGCCAATACTATGGCTGACAGGATTCTAGATCGGAA
>JAKATS010000013.1 GCA_021818645.1 Acidobacteriota bacterium
GTCTGGCGATGAAAGCACTCGCCCTGGGCGGTCAGAAAATACGCGCGCGGGTTCTCGCCCGCCAGCCGCCGGGCCAGCTCGCCCTGGGGAACAATGTAACCGCTGCCCAGCTTGGGCAGAATATGTTCGAGTGACTGGCCGAATCCGTTCAGCACCCGAACGCATTTTTTCAGCGGCAGCGGACGTTCTTCCCCTCCCGCCGCCTCCGGCTCGGGGCCGGCGCTGATTTCGCCGGGCGAGAACATCGAGTACTGGCCGTCTTCCGGGTGTACCAGAAACGTCACCCGGCCCTGCGCGTCCTGCCGTACAATCCCCAGCCCCGCATCAGCCTCATCCCAGTTGTGCACCACCACATAATTCAATTCATCCCGCAAAAATTCTTCCACCACGGCTTCATATGCGGGTTCCACTTCCAGAAAATCGGCCAACACTCCCAACGGACGGAACCCGCCCGTCTGGCCCGATGGCTGAAACAGGTTGCGCACCGCCTCGCTGCTGTAGCCATGGTGGGCAATCATTTCTTCCAGCGACCGGCAGCGGGCCTGCGCATCCGCTTTGCGCGCGCGCAGCTCTTCCCGGCGCGGCATAAGCTGGCGCAATTCCTCCCGCGCGGCCGCCAGTCGCTCCGCGACCGCGGTCTGCCGCCTCACCAGTTCGCTATGCTTCAGTTGCAGGCTGTGCCCGTTCGCTTCCAGCTCTCGCCGGCGCAGCGCTAGCGACTCGGCTTCGGCGCGCGCCGCCGCCAGTTCCTCGCGGCCGCGCGTGCATTGCCGCTCCAGAACCGCCGCCGCGGCTTCATTTTCCGCTGTCTGCTGTCCCAGCGCCGAAATTTCACTTAAAATCTGCAGCAGCCGGCGGCGCAGCGCCTCGCTTTGCTGTTCCAGTTCCGCCGCCAGTTGCCCTTCCCGCTGGCTGGCGGCGCAGGCATCCTGATGGCGCGTGCGCGCGGTTTCCACTTCTCCGGCCAGCGCCTGGGCATCCTGCGCCAAACGGGTCTGTTCCTGGCTGAGCTCCTCCCGCTGGCCGGCCAAGCCTGCAAGCGCGGCTTCCCGCGCCGTCTGCTGGCGCGCCAGGTCTTCGATCTGCTGCCGCTGAAAGGCCATCTGGCTTTGCGCCCTGTCGCATTCCCGGGTCAGCCGGTTCAACTCCGTTTCCGCCGCCCGCAGCCGGATTTCATGCTCCTGTGCGTCCTGTTGCCTCTGGGCGCGGTCGGCGTCCAGTTGACGCACCCGCGCCTGCGCCGCTTCTGCTTCGCCGCGCAATTGCTCAAACTCCGCCTGGCTTTCACTTTGCTGCCGGCCCAGCTCGCCCGCCTGGCATACCAGCACATACCGCAGCTTCTGATCGTGTTCGGCTTTCAATTCCCCATAGCGCCGGGCTTTCGCCGCCTGCCGTTTCAGCGATGCCATCTGGCGGGTAACTTCCTCGAATATGTCATTGATGCGGGCCAGATTCTGCCGCGCTGAATCCAGCTTGGCTTCGGCCAGTTTGCGTTTTGCCTTGTATTTGGTCACACCGGCGGCTTCCTCGATGATCCCGCGGCGTTCATACGGCTTGGCCGCCAGCAGTTGCCCGATCCGGCCCTGCTCGATAATGGCGTACGACTCCGGCCCCAGGCCGGTGCCCATAAAGATGTCCTGGATGTCGCGCAAGCGGCAGGGGCGGCCATTGAGCAGATATTCGCTGTCTCCGCTGCGGAACAGCCGCCGCGTGACCACCACCTCGCCCGCCCGCTGCTGAGTGGCAAATTTGCGCCGCTTGCGTATGCTCAATACAACCGCACCGGTTGCTCCCGTATTTCCAGCCGCATCTACCGCATTTTCTTCTTCCGGATTCGCCGGCGCGGTTTCGGCTGTTTCCCAGCCGTCTTCCACTTCAATCGCCGGGTCTTCCACGTCTTCGCGGGTCTGATAGATTTCAGGATCAATCAGGGTCAGGCTGACTTCGGCCAGGCCGCTGGCGGACCGATCGCGGCTGCCGATGAAGATCACATCTTCCATGCGCTGGCCGCGCAGCGATTTCACCGACTGCTCGCCCAGCACCCAGCCGATGGCGTCGGCAACATTGGACTTGCCGCAGCCATTGGGCCCCACCACCCCTACCACCCCGTTGCCGGGGAATAGCAGTTCGGTGCGGTCGCAAAACGATTTAAAACCTTGAATTTGCAGCTTTTTGATTTTCAGCACGGGACACCCTCTCGAGCCGCTGCCTCCCAGCGCTCATTTCCACAGCATTTCGCGTCACATGACGATTCAGCCACAATATATCGTGGGTCAGTGGTAAAGACAATCAAAAATAGAGAATTTTTCTCAGCCTGAACTGAATCGGCGGTTTAGCAATGCGGAAAATCAGACCAGAAGCTGAAGCCAGAATAGCAGGGTTAAACGGAAACAATCGATTCGATCCGCACCGGACCGTTGTAGGATGCGATACCTTGATCACAGGTGAGCAGCGCATTTGCATGCAGAGTACATCTCAAAGGCTTGCACCTGTTTGTTTTCACAGGCATGAAAACAACAAGGGCGGCCCGAAGGCCGCCCTTGTTTGCTTGATACGTTGACTGTTTCGGTTAGAAGTGCAGATTCGCCGAAAACTGAATCAGCCGCGGTGAAGCATCGCCGCCCAGGAAAGATCCCAGGATGCTCGTCGGGGTGCTCACCGGCGAATTGATCAACCCGAAGGTGGTCGGGCTGTTCAGGTTATGACCTGGAATATTGAAGTTGGGATGATTGAAGAGATTGTACGCAGAGAAACCAAATCCCAGCCGAGGTCCGTTTTCCCCAGCGATGGCAAAACTCTTCTTCAGGGTCAGGTCCGTATTGAAATAATGCGGGCCATGAAACTGGTTCCGCATCTGATTGCCGAAGAAGTTCTGCGATGCCGCGGGTGTAAACATCGCGGCCGTCAGGCACGGCGTGTTGACTGCGCTGGCTGAGCAGTTCACCGCCCCTGAGACGGGGTTGGCATATACAGTGCCGCCATAGTTGTTACCGGAAACTAATCCAGTGGCGGCTGAGTTAATCACGGTAAAGGGGAACCCTGTGTGATAGAAAACGGTCCCCGCAACCGTCCATCCGCCAATCGCATCGTTAAGCAATGATTCGCGGGATGAAAAGGGCAGCCGATAGACATAGTTGGCGTTGACCACATGCCGCAGGTCATAATCCGCATTGCCGTAATTGGCGTTGGGATCAAACGGGTTCTGCGGATTCAATAAGTTTCCGCTGCCGAAATTGAGAATGCCGCCATTCGATACCATATCCAGCGCATGGCTGTAGGTGTAGTTGGCGGTAATTTCTCCGGTGCTGAAGCGGTACTGCATGGAAGCCGACAGGCCATTGTAGTTGGAATGGGCAATGCTCTCCGCCTGCGTCACCCCGGAAAACCTGGAATCGGCGGGTGCGGAAGGCAGTCCGATAAAACAGCTGCCGGGGCAATATGCATTCAATCCGTTGTTCAGGAACAGTTCATTCATACCGCGGTTGCCGACATAATTCAAGGTCAGAGCTATATTATTCGTGAACTGGTGTTCCACCGACAGATTCCATTCCTGATACATCGGAATTTTTACCTGCGCATCCGTGGTCGTGAAACCCGGAGGGCTGAACAATGGATCACTGGCCATAATCTGCGCGGCGGTCTGGCCGGCCGCAAAACCTTTTTGGAATCCGGCATTCGCCGCGGCTGCGTCTGCGAAAAGATTCGAAGTTTCGCCGGGAGAAATATTATCGAAAAGCGGTGTAAATTGTGGATCGTACGGCGGGTTTTGGGAAAGGTTATCCACTAAGCCGGCCGGGAACGCATCATAGAACAGGCCATAGCCGCCCCGCAGTACCGAATTTTG
Source organism: Acidobacteriota bacterium (assembly GCA_021818645.1). Classification (GTDB taxonomy): domain Bacteria; phylum Acidobacteriota; class Terriglobia; order Terriglobales; family SCQP01; genus JAKAZV01. Next base: position 3,845 of record JAKATS010000013.1, read on the forward strand.
CCCGAACGGCCGGTACGTGAAGCCGAAGCGCGGCTGCCAGAGCAGCGATTGCTCGGTCGGGAATGCCTGGTGCAGTCCGGAAACGATAGTCTGGTTATAAGGAATGTTGGGGTTGTGATTGATGGAACCAAAGGGTCCGGAAAAATTGGCGAAGCAGTTATGCTGGCAGACCGGATTGGAGTTGTGATCAAAACGCAGCGCCATGGTGATCTTGAAATTCGGCTGCATCTGCCAGTCGTCTTCGATGTACGCGCCCAGTTGGTAATCCGCCATCGGTTCTGTCAGGCTTTGCGGAAAGCTCTTGACCAATAAGCTGAAATCGCCGGAGCCTCCCGTAACCGGGTCGGTGCCGCCGTTGTACAGCGCGTCCAGGGTTAAAGGAATCAGCAGGCCGCCGGAGTAAAATCCGTAATCCTGATCGCTCACATCATAACGCCGGAAGTTGATTCCGGTTTTTATGGTTTGATTGCCGACTGTCTTCGATAAATCGTCAATCAATTGGAACTGGGTGACATTGCGCCCCTGCGGCCAGACAAAATCGATCCCGCCCATATCGCTTAAAGACCCGTCATTCATCAGCAATGTGGTCGGGAATGCCGCCAGGGATTTTGCCGGATTCAGATTATTGAAAATGGCGGAATACCATTGATCTGTAATTTCCAGGTTGTTGATCGTGGTGGAATTGAATATATGGTTCCAGCTCAACTGGCCCTGATATTCCGGCTGCACGCTGGTGGCATTAAATAGGCTGTTGATCGGATCGGTATAAGTCGCCTGGGTGCCGTGATCGGTCTGGAAGCGGAAAAACACGTGATCGTTGTCGCTGACATTCTGATCAATGCGCACCGCCAGCAGGTATTCATGGGTAAAATTCCCCGCCGTGGAACGGAATGTCATGGTGCAGGGCACCGTGGTTCCCAGCCCGCCCGGCCCGGTAAAGGATCCGGTTGCGCCGTCGCAGGTTGCCCCGGGCGTTCCTGCCGCGACCGCTGTCTTCGCGCCGGGTGCTGCGTTGTAGAGATTAAACATGTTCTTGTAGAACGGTATGGAATTGGTCAGGCCCTGCGCGGTCAGGTTCGCCAGGGTATCCGATTCAAAAAGCGGCGAAGGAATGAACGCCTGCTGGCTGGTGGGAATCACCACCCGCAAACCTTCGTAATCCACGAAGAAAAAGGTCTTGTTGTGGAAAATCGGCCCGCCGATGTCCGCGCCCCACTGATTGGCGTTGTCAAAAGGCCGCTTGACGCCCGCCGCGTTATTAAAGTAGTCGTTGGCGTTCATGGCCCGGCCGTTCCATTC
>JAKATS010000121.1 GCA_021818645.1 Acidobacteriota bacterium
TTCCGATCTCGGGGGGGAAACCCAGTTCCTCCTGCTGGGTGGGATCGAGAAAACTCAAAGTGGAAAGATACAGCAGCGACGGCCAGCCCTGGCCATAACTGCCGGGAATATCCACAACCGCCAGCTTGCTATAGGGGTAGGGCCCGAACATCTGGCTCATGAACTCGACCGCGCTGCCCACCGCGCGCAGCGCCTGCGGCGCCATGCGGGCGGGGTTGAGAATGGATAACCCGGGCGCCTGATTCAGCTGGTCGCCGCCCAGGGAATTCATGGAATTCATATTCTCGATGGCGGAAAGATCGTTGTCGGCATGCCGGTTGGCATAGACTTCGAGCGGCAGCTTGGTGCCGTTGGGCATCGGCACCTGGGCGGTGAATTTGCGGTAATCGCCCACCGCGAAGCCGGCGACCGCGGAAGGCGGCTCACTGCGCCATTCCGTAATGCGAATATTGCCCTGCACATCGTCGCGCACGCGATGGCCGGTGGCAATCACGCGGAATTTTTTGGGCACGATGATGGTGAGGTCAAATCGGGCTTCATGAAAAGGCGTGCCAAACGGATATTGCGGGTACCATCCCTCACTGGGCATGAAGACATTGCCGCGGCCGGTGCTTTCGGCCACCCACTTGCCCTGACAGTCTAGTGATACGGTAATTTTCTGTCCGCGCAGCGCCGCCGCCGGCAGTTGCAGATACAACCATCCGCCATAATAATGCACCGGCCAGTTGTGGCCGGGATTGTGCGGCTGCAGCCATTGCAGGGCCTGACCGTTTTGCGTATGAGCGGCAATAACACGCAGATTGGGATCCAGACTCAGCAGTACGCCCGGTCCGGCGGCATGCAGGGCGGTCAACGTAAAGCGGGTCTGTACCCGCACCCGTAAATTGCCGGGTACCGAAACGCGCAGGTGATAATCGCCCACATGCCAGAGTTCGGGATGAACCTGCGAGGGCGGAAGATAGAGCTGGCGATGCGCCCGGTCTTCAAAGCGGGTCCAGACGTTCTGAAACTCATAGAGCCCGGCCAGATTATTTTCCGCATGCTGGGTGACCGCGACGGCCTCGGTGCGCAAGGGATTCACTGAAGCATCTATCCAGCCAAACCGCCGGGTTTTCATCGCCACCAGCCAGGGAGTGGAGCGGTCGGGTTGAGGGCTGAATAAACCGGCCAACTCGAGCACGGCGTCCGAAAGGCCCTCGTCATGAATACGCCGGGAGCGATGTTTCAAAATGTCAGTCAAGCGCCGGATGCCGCCGCTTTCGGGTTGGAAGCGCGCTTGCCGGCCCAGCCGGGCCAGCAATTCGCTGCCGCGGGGAAAGCGAAATATCGCTTGCGTAAATTGAACCTGAATCCGGGGCTGGCCCAGCATGAGCCGCATCTGCTGGGCGTTGATGGGGTCAGGCGGAAGTACGGTGAGGACGCCTAAACCAGAAAATACCGCCGCGGTTATGTGCCCGTTCACCGGCAGTGTCAATCCCAACAGGCCCTGCTGGAGCTGAAAATGCAGACGGTCGCGGTGAAAATGAACCGCTTCAACCACCGCGATGCGGTTGGAATCAAGCACAGGGTTTGCCACCTGCCGGTATAACGGCGTCAGCTGTTGCGCCGAAGCGGCCGCGGCCAGACACAACCAATTCAGTAAAACCCATTGATTCAGTTTCATACCCCCCCCGCCGGCCATGATAACAGCAACGATACGGCAATGTATTTGGGAAAAATACACGGCGCTGCGAGGCCGGGTCAGGCCCGTCCTTATCCCCTACAATGCTAAAGATATGGCTTACGATTTAGTGACTTTGGGCGAGGCGATGCTGCGGCTGACCGCGCGGCACGAGACACGGCTGGAACAGGCGGCGCAGTTTGATGCCCACATCGGCGGCGCCGAGTTCAATGTGGCCTGCGGGGCGGCGCGACTGGGGCTGCGGACGGCTTGGGTTTCGCGTCTGCCTGAAAACCCCCTGGGGCGCATGGCGCGCAATCATGCGCGGTTGCACGGCGTGGAGACCCGCCACCTGGCCTGGAGCCAGACGGAAAGACTGGGATTATATTTCGTCGAAGCGGGCGCGGCGCCGCGGGCTTCCGGCGTGCTCTATGACCGGGCGCTTTCCGCTTTATCCGCCTGCCAGGCCAGCGACTTCGATTGGCCTAGCGTGCTGGCCGGTGCCCGCGGCTTTCATGTTACGGGCATCACCCCCGCGCTGGGCCCGGGTCCGGCAGAAGCCGCGGCGGCGGCGCTGCGGCTGGCGCGGCACTCCGGCTGTTTTACCAGTTATGACTTGAATTATCGCCGCAAGTTATGGACGCCGGAGGCGGCGCGCGCGGTGCAGGAACCGCTGATGGAATATGTGGATCTGCTGATTACCAACGAAGAAGATGCTCAGGTGGTCTTCGGCATCAGCGCCGGCGGTGGCAAGGATGAGCGCTACGCACACCGGCTCGAGCCGAAGCATTATGAATCGGTGGCACGGCAGTTAAGCGAGCGTTTTGGGTTCCAGGCTGTGGCCATTACGCTGCGCGGCAGCCCTTCGGTATGGCGCAACCATTGGTCAGGCGCCATATTTGCCGAGGGCCGGTTCCATGCCGCGCCGGAGTTTACATTAGAAGTGGTGGACCGCATTGGCGGCGGCGATGCTTTTGCCGCGGGACTGCTGGCAGCGCGGCTGACGGGAAAAGACTGGGCCGACAGCGTGAGTTTCGCCGCAGCCTATTCCGCTCTCAAGCATTCGCTTCCCGGCGATGTGAACTGGGCGAGCCGGGAGGAAACCGAAGCCCTGCTGCAAGGCGCCAGCCTGCGAGTCGCGCGCTGATTCAAAAGGCCGGCAGACGCGGCCAGGAGCCAAATTTATGAATCATTCCAGGTCCGATACGGAAAAATGGATACTCGACTGCGGTTTGATCCCAGTCATCCGGGCGGAGAGCCGGGTGGAAGCTCTCGAAATCGCCGGCGTACTGGTGGAAGCGGGCGTGCCGGTGCTGGAAATTACTTACACCGTCCCCGGAGCACTCGCCTGCATGGAGGCCATATGCGATCAATATGGGGATCGTGTGCGGGTGGGCGCAGGCACGGTATTGGACCGGGAAAGTTGCCGGTTGGCGATTCTGGCCGGAGCGCGGTTTATCGTCAGCCCTCACCTGGATCCGGAAATCATTGCCACTGCGCATCGCTACGACTGTCTGGCCATGCCCGGCGCGTTGACACCGACGGAGGTGGTGCGGGCCATGGAAGCCGGCGCGGATATCATCAAAATTTTTCCCTGCGATGCCGTGGGTGGGCCCAAATACCTACAAGCTTTAAAGGCTCCGCTGCCGCAGGCGCGGCTGGCGCCGACCGGAGGGGTGACGCCGGCCACGGCGGCAGCCTATCTGCAGGCGGGAGCGGCGGCGCTGGGGGTGGGCAGCGGCTTGCTGAGCGAGGCGCAGCGCCGTGCCCGGGACTGGGACGGTGTACGAAGGAACGCTCAGGCGCTGTTGGAAATGGTTCGCGCGCATCAACAGTAAACCCCGCGGCGAGTTCGGATGAAACGATACCCATAGGCTGAGGCAAAAAATCCGTTCTTCACGGCCGGATTTGGACGGATTGGCCGGTGCGCATTTCTTCATTGCCGGGCACGACCACCGATTCGCCCGCACGCAAGGCGCCGAAGACTTCAGACAGGTTGTTATCGTTCATGCCGGCTTCGACTGGAACTCGCTGAATCCTGCCGTGGCGCACGGCTTCGACATAAGTCGCCTCGGTACTGTTGACAATCGCACTGGACGGAACCAGTAACGACGGCTCCGTGCGACGCATGGGCCAGAACACGTGAGCATACATGCCGGGCGAGAGCAACCGTTTGGGATTGGAAACGTCCAGTTCGATTGGCATGGTGCGGGTAGCGGGACGTAATGAATGGCTAATGCGGGCAACTACGCCATAAAAGTCCTGTCCGGGAAAGGTCGAAACCTGAAAGCGAACCCGGCGACCGATTTGAAATCCGGCGGCATGCGCTTCGGGCACATCCAGAACCAAGCGAAGCGGATCGAGTTGCTGCAGATCAAACAGCGCCAGCCCGGAAGGACCGACCAGACTGCCGGCGCTGACCATGCGCTTGACCACCATGCCGCTGAATGGCGCCTTGACCTGTAAATAAGCTACTAACGATTCAAGTGATTTCAACTCGCGTCCAGCGGCTCGCTCGGCAGCCTGCCGGGATTGCAGTTCCGCCAGATCGGCGGCCACCGTCTGCCGGGCGACCGTAATATCATTGCCGGCCACGGCTCCGGGCATTTCCCGAGCCGCACCCTGGAGCCGCCGCCAGATAGCCTGATCCCGGGTCAGATTGGCCCGGGCCTGCACCGATTGGGCACGAGCCGCACCCAGGCGCTGTTCGGCCGCGGCGCGGCGGGCCACCAGATCGGGGGCCTCAATGGTGGCGAGCACTTGCCCGACCCGCACGGCGCTGCCACGATCCACATTGAGATGCCGCACAAAGCCGGGCACGCGCGCGGCAATGATGGCGTCCTGATAAGGACTGAGTTCCGCCGGCAGATTCAGGTTCAGCACTGGCCGCGCCTGTATCACCTTTGCCACCGTGACCAGCGGCAGAGCGGGTGCGGAATGAACGGCCTGAGCGCCGGAGCTTATATGACATCCGGTTCCGGCCAGACACGAAACCAAAGCCAGCCACAGAACGGAGGCGATCGAGTTATGCGTTTTCATGCATCATCATCCCAGGTTTGGTTCCCCGACCGGATCGCCGGGGTCAAGCGAAATGGAGGCAGCATCGCGGCTGCCCTGCAGTGCTACGAAGATTAACGGCATTAGAAACAGCGTGGCCAGGGTTGAGGCGGCGAGCCCACCAATCACCGCCCGTCCCAGAGGAGCGGATTGCTCCCCGCCGGCTTCCAGCGCCAGGGCCATGGGGATCATGCCGGCGATCATTGCGCTGGTCGTCATCAGGATGGGCCGCAGGCGCAGGCCGGCAGCCTCAATCGCTGCCTCCAGGGCGGATTCACGGCGGCGCTGATGGGCGATCCCGGTGGACTCTTCCACTCCGGCTTCCAATACCAGGATTTCGGTTTGAATTTGCAAGCGGCGCTTTTCAGCTACCGTAACCAGCAAAATACCATTCGCTACGGCAATGCCGATAGCCATGATGGCGCC
>JAKATS010000145.1 GCA_021818645.1 Acidobacteriota bacterium
GCAAATAGCGGCTGCACCGGCTCGCGCACCTGAAAATCCATCGGTCCGTACTTGATCTGCAGGATGACGTTGCGATCGAAATGCCCGTCCAGCGGAGCAAAAATATCGTAGGCAGCCTTGGCCCGGTCGGCCCTGAGGTCGTTATAGTTCAGGTGATTGTTATAGACAAAGGCGCGGTACAGCACCAGCCCGTGGTGTGGCTCCAGCGCCTGCGCTACCACGTTCGCCGCCTGGGCGTGGGTGCGGCCGTAATGCGCCGGTCCCGGCTGGCCCTCCGATCCGGCCTTCACGGTAAATCCGGCAAAGTCGGGAATCAGCCGGTAGATCTGGTCGGCCTTGCGCCGCCACCAGGCCGCAACCGCCGGGTTGAGGGGATCGTAGGTAGCCAGATGTCCCACCGTCTGCGGGCTGTTCAGGTTCACTGCCAGCCCCACCTGCACGCCCCACGGACGCATGGCATCGGCAATTCGTGCCAGTTGCGGTAAAAATTCACGTTCCAGCGTGCGCGGGTCGGCATTGACGTTATTGACGACGCAGCCGTTGATGCCCAGCGAGGCCAGCAGCCGAGCATAGGCGCGTACCCGCGCCAGGTGACGCTTTACCCGGCCATGGCTGAAAAAGATAGACTGCCCGCCATAGCCGCGCTCGATCGTGCCGTTGAGATTATCCCACTGGTCCACCCAGCGCACCGCCGCGGCAGGATTGCTCAGCCGCGCCCAGCGGTTCACCGGCCGTCCCAGCGCCATCTTGCGCATCAGGGCAAAAGCGCCATAGAGCGCGCCCCGCGGTGTGCCGCCCGCGATCACCAGGAGCGGCCGCGACTTCCGCATCAGTGTTTTCAGCCAGTAGCCGTCGGGCCGTAGTCCGCTTGGAAAGGGAATATCCAGATGCAATCTGCGCAGTTGCGCCCGCGTGCCCAGCACGATCGCGCCGCTCGCAGGCACCGCATTCATGCGGCGGAGCGGTTTGTCCAGCATTTTTCGCCAGCCCTGCTCCAGCTCCCGCGCGGCGGAAATCTCCGTCGCCTGCCGCCCGGCCAGCACCAGATTTCGGGGCAACAGCAGATCGAGCCGGCGCACCGCCGGGTTGCTTACCGGGCGTTCGCGCAGCCACGCCGCCGACTCCTGCGCGCTGGCCCGTGCAATCAGGAAAGCAGCGAAAAGTAGTAGCATCGCTGCAGCCCGGAGCTGATAAAATCGTGTCGTTATCATGACTGTTCATTAGGGCAAATCCCGGGCTTCGAGGTCAAGGTACGCGCCTGTACAAAATGATCTGAACGACCCGCCGGCAACGGCAGGCCGGGATGAACCGCGGTGCAGAACCCGGCTCCGGCATGATCCAGCAGTTTATAAACTTCTTCTTTCATCCAGCTGGCATGCCGGAACTCGAAAACGCTTTTGGGCTTTCGCGGCAGCCGCACCAGAAACTCCCTTAGCCGTTCGGCATCTTTGTCCCAACTTGCCGGAAACTGAAACAGTGTGACCCCGAACTGATCTCCCAGCCCGCTCGCCTGTTCCCAGTATTTTTCGGGCTGGGCTTCGCAATGGAGCAGTTTTTTATAGTGCGTAATCACCCGCGGAGCCTTGACTGCGATCCGGAATCGGGCCGGTACGCGCGCAGCCCAGCGCTCGAAAATCCCCCGTGCGGGCAACCGGTAAAAAGGATTATTGAGTTCTACGCTGTCGAACTGCCTGGCATAATATTCCAACTCCTGCCGTGCCGGCAGATCGGCCGGATAAAACACTCCTTTTTGCCAGTGCCGGTAAACAAAGCCGGAAGTGCCGATCCACAGCGCGCCGCCCACCCTGAATTGGAGGGTTTACACGATCACATCTTTGCCCTGCGGCTCGAATATTATGCTGCTTGCAATAGACGCTGATCGTGCGAGTCAATACTGCTTGGGATTTGGGACCTGACACTTAAATTTAAAATATCTTCCCCAACCCATGCCGGATATCCGGCCAGAACTCGGCTTCCTCGTTAAAAATCACCGTGCCGCCCAGGTCCCAGGCAATGCGGGAAAGCGTCAGATTCAGTCCACGGTCCTGTTTGGGGTAATACAGATTCGAGGTCGCCGCCGCAATCAGCGTTCCGGCCATGGCGGCCGTGCCAAACACCGTCTGGCCCTTGTCGTTATAGACCATGACCGAGCGCTCGAGGGCATACCAGGCGCGTCCGGCAATGGAACCCTGGCCCAGCCGGAAATAGCGCGGGTCCTGGTGCAGCCACACAGAAAACAGGTAATCACCGAGAAAACTGGAAATGGTGGAATCGGCCAGCGCCGAGGCATAGCATTTGCCAAAACTGTCGAGCCCGCTGCCATAGCCGCAGAAGCCGTCGGTTTTCGAGTGTTCCAGCGCCGCCTCGGTCGCCCCCGCGGCCAGCCCGATCCAGTCGTAGGTGCCTTCCAGCCATTCCTCATATTTTTCGTGCGGCGTCATCGGCTTGAACGCTTCGCCATACACGACGTTGTAGGCGGGAATAATGTAAAAAATATGCTTGGGTGTGCCATGCATGCCATAGGCGCTGCCGGCTACGGGAACCGCCGTTTTCTTCTTCTGCTTTATCGTTTTTCCCTGGTCCTTGGCTTGCTGCAGTCCCTGCCAGCCTGGAGTCAGCCGCGGTGAAGGCGGCTGAAACCGGGGCAGGGAAAAGCCGGATGTGGCTGCGGCCGGAGCCAGATACCAGTTCGTTTGCGGCAGGGGCAGCGCAAAACCGCCCACGCAGAACGCCGCGACGGCGATCCAGATTCGAAATTTACCCATGTAGCGCACCCAAAACCAATCAAGAATACCAGACGAACGTCTGAATTTGTAAAGTTTGCAAAATAGAGGCTGGAAATTACCAGACGGCGGCCCGGGCTCCGGCTTGTCAACGGGATATAACGGCAGGCAGAATTCTTTCCATATACCATATGTGCGAAGCTTTTCGTTTCGCATGTAAACTCTAACCATGCCAGCACCGATATCCGCCGGCGTGGCCCATGATCTTCCGCCGGACTTGCGTAAAGCGCTCCGCTCTGATCCTGCGGCTCTCGACTTTTGGGAAAGCCTGACCCCGCTCGCGCGGAATGAATGGATCTGCTGGAGCATCTCCGTCAAAACTCCGGAAATTCGCCGCTTGCATATCGGGCGTTTATGCTCCGATCTCAAACAGGGAAAGCGCCGTCCCTGCTGCTGGTACGGCTGCGTCCACCGCAATGACAAGGCGCTCAGCCCCTCGCAGAAATACATTCTCAGCCGGAAAGCGGGAAAATCGTCAGCCAGGAAGAAGCAAGCATGAGATCACTGGAAAAAAATCCAGCCGCATCGGATGAGATTGCCGGATGGAATGTGAGGCGTGGAGGGTATGGGAAAGTATCACTCCAGCCCCAGCCTTTGCGCGTGCCGCTCGATCTCGCCTCGGGCCATTAAGGCCGCCGCCAGCGCCTTGCGCGCCACCGGGCCATCCGCCTCGGGCGGCTGACGCGTCTGAACGGAATTTAAAAACGCGGCCAGCTCCAGCGCCAGCGGCTCCTGGGTTTCCGGCTTGATCAGCTCGTGTTTCAGGCTGGCCTTGGCCAGTGCTTCCCAGGCCGCGCTGGTCAGCGCATTGTGGGGCAGCGCCGGTAGCCAGCTTGCCGCCTTGCCCGCCCCTTCCCCGCGCAGCGCCCGCGCCACCGGGCCCCGCAAAGCATAAATATGGGCATCCTGACGGGCGTAGTCGAGCGAGATATATTCTCCCGGCTGAAACCAGCGCAGCTTCCGCACCCGCTCCGTACTCACCCGGCTGGCGGTTAAATTGGCCACGCAGCCGTTCGCCAGCGTCAGCCGCACATTGGCGATATCCACCTTGGAAGTGATCACCGGCAGCCCCACCGCCTGCATCTGCTCGATCTCCGCGCCCGCGAACGACAGCACCAGGTCGAGATCGTGGATCATCAAATCCAGCAGCACGTCAATATCCAGGCTGCGCGGGGTGAAAACGCTCAACCGGTGGACTTCAAAAAACATGGGCCGCGTCAGCCGCGGACGCAGCGCCCGCACGGCAGGGTTGAAGCGCTCCAGGTGCCCGACTTGTAAAATCCTCGCTTCGCCGGCCGCGGCCAGCAGCGCATCGGCTTCTTCCAGCGAAGCGGCGATCGGCTTTTCCACCAGAAGGTCGCGGCCCGCCCGCAGAATGCGGCAGCCCAGTTCGGCATGCGCGGCCGTGGGAACAGCCAGGCTGATGGCGTCACAGTCCGCGATCAACTCATCCAGGCTGGCCGCCGCGCGGGTGGAAAATTCCGCCGCTGTGGCCTGCGCCCGGCTGCGTACGGCATCAAATACGCCCGTCAGTTCGGCCGCTGCAAGCTGGGAATAAATGCGGGCATGATGCCTGCCAAACACTCCGCAGCCCGCCACGCCTACCCGCACTCGTTTCATAGGTTCACTTGCCGGGTACTGTTATCCCGCGTACCGGCCGCACATGCTAAAAAAATTACCGCCGGACCGTGCTGCGCCGGCTTACGTTTCGCTCCGCTGGCCCCAGATGGCGATGCCCGCAGTGTCCGCCCGCGCCAGCAGTTCATCCCGGTCCAGCAATAAGGTCAGCCCGCTCTCAACCGCCAGCGCCGTCGCGCCCGCGGCTTGCAGCGTGGCGATGGTTTCCAGCCCGACCACGGGCACGTCGTAGCGCACGTCCTGCTGCGGCCGCGCGACCTTGACCACCGTCAGCGGCTTGCCCTCGGTCAGCTCCGCCGCCCGCCGGATCACTGCGTCGGTGCCTTCCATAGCTTCCACCGCCACGCAGGCGCATTCACTGATCACCACCGTCTGTCCAATGTCGGCTCCGGCCAGCAGCCGCGCCAGCTTCCAGCCATACTCGATATTCGCCCGTTCGCTTACATTGGGCGCGCGCCGGGTCAGTGCGCCCTCGCCGGCCAGCAGCGGGGAAAGCCACAGCCGCGAATCCATCATTTCGATCCCCTCCGCCGCCAGCGCCGCGATCACTCCGCCCAGCAGTGAATTGGTATTGCGCGTGGCCAGTGAGGCCAGTAATTTGACCATGCGCCAGTCCGGCCGCAGGGAAGAAAAAATCTGCTTGTGCTTCACCTGCCCGGCCATGATCGCCTGCCGCACGCCCGCCGCCTGAAAGCATTCGATCAGCTTGC
>JAKATS010000284.1 GCA_021818645.1 Acidobacteriota bacterium
GAAAGATCAGCACTGAGCTGAACAGCCTGCGATCCAACATGCAAACCTGCCGCAGCAATATGCATATGGTGCGGAAAATAATGAAAACCAAGCCTTAAAATCATTGCCTTCCCCCCATCCACCATGGGTTGGAGCTGAGGCAAGGAATGGAATCATTTGCATTTGGCGGCGGGGCCACTTTTCCTGTTTCGCTGTTCCCGTGTTCGGCCACGGTGGTATAAGGAAGGGCAGATCCTCAAGCCCCATCCCGCTTCGCAGGACGGGGGTCCCGGGCCAGCGATCTCATATAGCACTGCAGCAACCTGGCCGGTGCAGCGTTTCGTATGTGGGCTTGTGATGTGAAAACGGCCCGGCAAAATTTAATCTACGCATGGACCGTCACCGGCATTGCCGCCGCGACCCGACTGCCCCTATTGGCCAACCGGCCACTGGAACCTGATTCCGCTTTATTTGTCATTGCCGCCTGGCAATGGATCCGGTTCGGGCCGGCGCCACCCGCCGGGCTGCACGTTTATACACCGCATTATTACGCTTTGTTTTCGTCCGGGTATCTGTGGCTGGTCGCGCATGCGGCGGAGTGGCTGCGGATTGCGCCGGCAAAATTGCCGCTGCTGATGAACAGCATGAGCGCGGGCTGCGCAATTGCCTCCGCGCCCATATGGTATGCACTGGGGCGGCGCTGGCTGTCGAATCAGGCAGCCGCGACGGCCTCCGTACTTTTCCTGCTTTCACCCGGATTGTGGATCTTAGGCCTGGAGTCCCATGCGGAGGGACCGGCCCTGGCCTGCCTGGCCGCGGCACTGTTTCTGGAGTTGCGGTCCCTTGAAGCGAGCGAGTTTTCCTATGCGATCGCGGGCTGGGCGATTACCGCGGCAGCTCTGATCGCGGCGCTGCTCATGCGCAGCGATGTGGTGTTGTATTTTCCTTTTATTCTGCTGTTGCCCGGCGCCCGGCAATTATGGCGGCAGCCTGAAGCATGGCCCTGGCGGCAAAAACAGTTCCGGCGCGACTGCGGGATGGCGGCGGGATGCCTGGTGGGAGCCGGATTGGGGTATTTATGGATACGCTCGCTGATTCTGCGCGTGCCGGTTGCGGCCATCCAACAGCACTCGCTGCAAACGGTGGAGAATTTCATCGGCTATATCAATCCGGTGGTGCAGGTTACGCCCTGGGTCACGGCCAGCGGGGTGGGGATATTCGCATTTTGCGCAACCGGAATTTATTGGGCCTGGAAAAACCGCCAGACTCACGCCCATGCCCGGTTCTGGGCCTGGCTGATCGCAACCTGGTGCCTGCCGGCCCTGATGTTCTGGTTCGGAATTGTGGGCAATGTGGTGCGCCATGTGGCGCTGCTGGCGCTGCCTTTGATCTGGCTGGGCTGCGCGGGCTGGGAACGGCGAGGGCTGCGCGCCATGTATATGGCGGGGGCGCTGGCCCTGGGGCTGAACTGGATCGTGATTCCGCCGAACTCGAATTTTACGCTATATCCCTCCGGAGATGTTCCGGCATCCGTCGCCCGCATGGATCACCGCCAGCGGCAGATCGAGAAGCTGGCGCACAAGCTGGCGCAGCAAAGTCCGGTGCAGGCCCAGAACGGCATGCCGGGGACTTTGCCCGGCCCGCCTTACCCATTTTGCTTTTTAGGAACTTTCCCCAGGGCCTATCTGCTGGACGACTGGATGAGCATGACGGGAACGTATTCGCGGCAAACCGGAATGCAAATTCAAAGCCGCAATGCCCTGGGCCAGTTCGTATGGCTGCCCGCCGGATCGGGACAGTGGCGGATTATCCATTTAGATGAAGTGTTCGCGCCCAGCCAATTCCAGCCGGCAGCAGGGAAATGCAACCGCATGGTGAGCCTGGAATATAATGCGCGCGGACAACGGCACCGCTTTTTCGGCCGGAGGGTGGATTTACCCCACGGCATACGCTTTTGGCACTGGTAAGTGCATTTTGCTCCGTCATTGCAGCTTGCGGCGATGTACCTTTTCCGTGATCGTCAAACGGCTGCGCCTCAGCGGAATACGCATACGAATATGGGACAATGGCAGGCACGATGGCCAAGCTTCGTGTCGCGGTTTTATTCGGCGGACGCAGCGGTGAGCATGAAGTCTCACTGATTTCCGCACAATCCGTTCTGCAGCATCTCGACCGAAAAAAATATGACGTTCTGCCGGTCGGCATCACGCTCGACGGGAGATGGAAGCAGGCGCCGCTCAATGCGGACTGGAGCCCGGCGGAAGTGCTGCGCCGGGGCCGGGAATTACGGCTCACGCCGGCGCCCCAGGCCGGGTGGGACGCCGACGTGGTGCTGCCGATTCTGCACGGAACGTTCGGCGAAGACGGCACCCTACAGGGCCTGCTGGAGCTGATTGGAGTCGCCTACGCCGGCGCCGGCGTGCTGGGCTCGGCGGCAGCGATGGATAAAGACGTCATGAAGCGGCTGTTTCGCGCCGCCGGTTTGCCGATCGTGCCGCATCAGGTGATCCACCGCCGGCAATTGCGCAACCATCCCGAAGCCGCAGCGCGGGCAGTGCGGCGCGGGCTGCGCTATCCCATTTTTATCAAACCGGCGAATCTGGGCTCATCGGTGGGCATCAGCAAGGTCAAAACGCAGGGGGAATTACTGCCGGCATTGCGGCTGGCCGCCCGCTATGACGATAAGATCGTGGCCGAGCAGGGTGTGAATGCGCGGGAGATTGAATGCGCGGTGCTGGGCAATGAGCAGCCGCGGGCTTCCGTGCTGAGCGAAATTGTGCCGCACCGCGAGTTTTACGACTATGAGGCCAAATATCTGGAATCCGGCACGCAGCTGATCTGCCCGGCGCGGCTCCCGGCGCGAGTTGTCCGGCAGGTGCAACAGCTGGCCATTGCCGCATTTCAAGCCGTGGATTGCGCGGGCCTGGCGCGGGTGGATTTTTTTCTTGAGCGCACGAGCAGCGCGATTTATGTGAATGAAATCAATACCATGCCCGGCTTTACGCCCATCAGCCAGTTTCCCCGCATGTGGGCGGCCAGCGGGCTTTCCTATGACCGGCTGCTTGATCGCATGATTCAACTGGCCCGGGAACGGGCGCGGGAACGCGGCCGATCCATTTATAAGAAAAAATAGCGGCGCAGCCACATTTCCAGCCTCGCCGTTCCAGCATTCGGCTCCGGCACAAATTCATCAATCAGCGCAGCGTTGCGGCCGGCACGCCTTCTTGTACTACAATGCCACTCGACCCCTCTGCCGCGAGGAGCAGACCGCCCATGGAACGACGCGAATTTCTCACCCGCACAGCCGCCACCGCACTGGCCGCCGTAACGCCCGCAGCCGCGCTCGGCTCTACCGCCAACAGCGGTTCCCTGCCGGCGGCATCGGATTCCAACCCCAATGCCCCCAGCACCATCAGTCTCGATACCCGGCTTACCATTGCGCCGGTAAGCCCGTATCTATTCGGCTCGTTTTTAGAGCACCTGGGCCGGGCGATTTATGACGGAATCTATCAGCCGGGTTCACCCCTGAGCAATGCCCATGGTTTTAGAAAAGACGTGCTGGCGGAGGTGCGCGCATTAGGCGTGCCGTTGATCCGTTATCCGGGCGGGAATTTCGTTTCGGGATATATCTGGCAGGATGGCATCGGCCCCCAAGCCCAGCGCCCCCGCATTCTGGACCGGGCCTGGGATTCACTGGAAACCAATCAGGTGGGGGTGGACGAATTCATGGCCTGGTGCAAGCTGGCCGGCGCGCGCCCGCTGATGGCGGTGAATCTCGGCTCCGACACGCCGATGAACGCTTCGAACCTGGTCGAATATTGCAATGTACCGCAGGGAACCCAATGGAGCGACCTGCGCCGGGCCCATGGGGCGAGCCAGCCGTATGGCATCCATCACTGGTGCCTGGGCAATGAGATGGATGGACCCTGGCAGATCGGCCATTGCGATGCCATCACGTACGGCTATCGGGCCGCGGATGCGGCGCGCCAGATGAAGGCCGTGGACCCCAGCATTCAGGTCACCGCCTGCGGTTCTTCCAGTCCGAGCATGCCCACCTATCTGGAATGGGAACGGCAGGTGCTGGAGCAGTGCTATGAGGTGGTGGATTATTTGTCTCTGCACCGCTATTTCAATCTTCCGCAAAAAGACGAAAAACCGGACTACGCGCGTTTTCTGGCCCAGAATCTGGAACTTGACCACGAGGTCGCCCAGGTCGGCGCAGTCTGTGATCTGGTGGGCGCGCGGCTGAAGAGCCGGAAAACCCTGCGGCTTTCCTTCGATGAATGGAATGTCTGGTACGGCTCAACCGGCGGCGACGGCAAGCGCAAATATGCGCCGCACCTGATTGAAGAAACTTACAACCTGGGCGACGCCCTGCTGGTGGGCGGCTGCATCAACAGCCTGCTGCGCAACGCCCAGCGGATCGAGATCGCGTGCCTGGCGCAACTGGTGAATGTCATCGCTCCGCTGATGACCAGCGATCAGGGAGTATTGCGCCAGACCACGTATTACCCCTACCGCTGGGCGCTGCAACTGGCGCGGGGAGAAGTGCTGGCCACCAGCCACAACGGCCCGGGATATGAAACCGAACCGCTGGGCACGGTTCCCTATCTCGATGTGGTTGCCACGCGGGACCAGCGCCAGCTCTGCGTGCTGGCGCTGAACCGCGATACCAGCCGGGCGCGGACCATGGAGTGCCATTTCACGGGAGCGTATCCCGGCAGGACATTATCGGCCCGGACACTAACGGGCAGCGATCTGACAGCAACCAACACCTTTGCCCGGCCCAAAAACGTCGTACCCGAACGCCTGCCGCTGCCCGCCCCGGGCCGCCGCATGACGATCGAATTACCGGCACAGTCCTATTCAATGCTGCAATTTGAACTGGCCTGAAGCGGACGAAATGCCGGGCGCGGGCCCCTGCGCGGCGTTTACATGTGCCATTTCCACGAAATTGCCTATGCCACGCGTCCCGCTTCCGCTCGCCAACGCGCGGGGGCTGCTTTCCCGTTCAAAACCTAAAGGTTTTGCCGCCCCACGCCGAACCTGCGCCGCTCAGAGTATCAGCATGCAGTCGCCATAACTGAAGAAGCGATAGCCGGACTGCACGGCGTGGCGATAAGCGCGCAGCACGGAATCCCGGCCGG
>JAKATS010000244.1 GCA_021818645.1 Acidobacteriota bacterium
CGGAAAATGCCGTGCGCGAACAGATTTTCCGCAACATTGAAACCCGTTTTCCCGACTGCTGGCGGTATTACACCAAGGGATTTTTCGAATTTGATTTCCATTTTCATGCCCGGCATACGCTGGGCAATGGCCGTAAACTGCGGCGTCTGATTGACGCGCGCAAGGAGGCCTGGAGCCAGTAAGGCTCCCAGCTCCGGCGGGATGCGCGCGGCCGTTCCGCTGGCCTATCAGACACGAGGAGAATTTGCATGGCATCCAAACTGGCGCTGCACGGCGGAACGCGGGAAGTCCCGCAAGGCGCGGAAAAAACTCATTGGCCGGTGATCACGGCCGAAGACAAAGCAGCGGTACAAGCCGTACTTGACCGCGGCGTGCTGTGGGC
Organism: Acidobacteriota bacterium; assembly: GCA_021818645.1. GTDB lineage: Bacteria > Acidobacteriota > Terriglobia > Terriglobales > SCQP01 > JAKAZV01. The sequence continues at coordinate 383 of JAKATS010000244.1, forward strand.
CATGACCGTTCCCGGCGGCCAGCTATGTCCCGAGCAGGACGCTCTGGAGCGCGAATTCGCGGAATTTCTCGGCATGCGCCATGTGCTGGCCGTCAATGCCGGCACCGCCGCGCTACATATGGCGCTGGCGGCGGCCGGGGTGGAAGCCGGCGATGAGGTCATCACCTCGGCTTTTTCCTTTCTGGCCACGCCCGCGGCCATCCTGCACGCCGGCGCTATTCCGGTTTTTGCCGATATTGACCCCCGCACGTTTAATCTCACCGCCGACACCATCGCGGAAAAGATCACGCCCCGCACCCGCGCCATTCTGGTGGTGGATATTCATGGACTGTGCGCGGATTGGGACCCCATACTGGCGCTGGCCCGCAAGCATCAATTATTGGTGCTGGAAGATGCCTGCCAGGCTCCCGGCGCGAGCTACCACGGCCGGCCCGCCGGCAGCTTCGGGCTGGCCTCGGGTTTCAGCGTGAACGGCACCAAAAATTTTGCCGTGGGCGAAGGCGGGTTTCTGGCCACCAACGACGATGGCATTTACGCCCGCGCCGGCTGGATCAAGCAGGTCGGCGAAATATTTCCCGCCGACCATCCCTTCATGAGCCAGCAGAAATACCTGGCCTGGAATTATCGCGTGCAGGAAATGCCCTGCGCATTCGCACGGTCGCAGCTGCGCCGCCTGGCCGGCTATAACGCCATAGCCCGCCGCAACGCCGCCATTCTCGAGAGCTATCTGCGGGAAATTCCCGGGCTGCACGCGCCCTATGTGCCCGCAGGGTATGTCTCGATTTATCACAAATACCGAATCACGCTGGCACCGGAGGAACTGAATACCCGCCTGCGAGGTACGGCGCTGCGCGACACTTTCATGGCCGCGCTGACGGCCGAAGGCGTGGATGTAGATCTGTGGGGCACGGCGCCGCTGGCCGTACACCCGATGATCGCCGGCCATCACGGCTTCGGCCACGGCTATCCCTGGTAGCTGCAAGGCGCGCCGGAAGCTTACGGGTCCCGCGCCGAGGATTATCCGGTCACGCTTGCAATGTTTGCCAATAGTTTTTGCCTGACCAACGATGAGTATCCGATTTATGCTCAGCCTGAAGAACTCATGCATGCCTATGGGCGCGCCCTGGCCAAAGTCGCGGCGCAGGCCGCAGAACTGAAATCCCGCTGAGGCGGGGAAAAAAACGAAGCCTGGGTTTGACCGATTGGTGCGGCCGTAATCCCTCTCCACTTGCCAGAGCTTGAGTGAACGTGTTCGCGTTTTCATCCATTGGGCCGCAGTGATCCATTCACATTACAACCTGGATAATGCAGGCATATTAACCCGAATGATACTGCGCGGGACGGTTCGTTTTTCGGCTGCCGGGTGATACTTCAACATTTATACTTTGCCTCGTATCGCGTGCGTTGCGTACGAGGCAAATCATGAATTCGACTCCCTCTGGAGTGCGGTATTTGCGCTGGAGTTCGGCCCTATTTGCAGTCCTGCTGCTGACCGGATTGCTGCCGCTTGTGTTTCCTTACGGCACCCAGGCGCAATGGATTCTGCTGGTGCATATTGTTCTCGGGCTCGCCGTATTGCTGCCCGTGACCAGGTATTTGTGGCGGCATCTGCAGGCCGCGAAACGGAATGGGACGACCCGCTGGTGGGCGCCCGGCTATTGGGGGTGGTGGGGCTGGCTGGGCGCAAGCGTGACCGGCGTGGCATTGACAGCCTGGGGCCTGTGGGGGGCGTTCACTCCCTATACGCTGCACTGGGTGCATGTGGGGTTTGGCCTGGGACTGGGACTGCTGGGGTTATGGCATGTGTTTAGCCGGCTGTGGAACAGCCGTTTTGCCGAAGCGAAATATCGGGCATTCTGGCAAGCGGGGATGGTAGGCGTTGTAATGGTGCTAGGCGGCATTGCAGGCATCTGGCTGGCCCGCAGGGGACACAAGCCCGCCCTGACCAGTTTTGAGCCTTCCAATGCACACACGGCGACCGGGCGCGCCATACCGGTGGCATTGTTGAAGAGCGCGCGTTCCTGCGGACAATGCCATCAGCAGATTTACCGGGAATGGCTGCCCAGCGCACATCATTATTCCGCCACAGATCCGTTTTATGAAGTCGTAAAAGCGAACTTCCTGCGCGCGCGGGGGCCGGCCGCGGCCCAATATTGCGCCGGCTGCCATGAGCCGGTGACGCTGCTGTCGGGCGAACGCCTTCATGCGAAAACCACAGGACGCGACGGAGCCGTGGGCAGCAGCTGCGCGTTTTGCCATCTGATTCGCGGTATGAAGACGCGCGGCAACGCCAACTACATCGTGCATGTGCCGGATCCATATCTATTCGAACTTTCCCGCAACCCCTTCCTGCTGCGGGTTTCGGACCTGCTCATTCGCCTGCATCCACAGCAGCACAATTTCGACTACAACGTGAAGCCGTCGGAAAGCGCCCTGTTTTGCGGGACCTGCCATAAGCAGTACATCAGCAAACGGGTCAACGGCTGGGGTTTCGTGCAACTGCAGGACCAGTACGACGACTGGAAAAATGGGCCCTGGCCGGAGCGCGGCCTGAAATGCGAGAGCTGCCACATGCATCGCGTGGCCTCGGACGATCCCGCCCGCAGCCCGCATGGTTTCATTCGCGATCATCGCATTCTGGCATCCAATAATTATGCTCCCCTGATGCTGCATCTTCCCGGAGCGCGACGGCAGGTTCAACTGGTGGATCAGTGGATGCACGGTCAGACCGTGATTCCGGCGCTGGCCGGACGCTGGCCGCAGGGATCGCTGGTACCTATGATTCTGCGGGCTGAGGGAAACTGGAGGCCCGGCGGCATGGCGTCGCTACGCACTTTGCTGATTAACGCCAAAGTTGGGCACACCTTTCCGGCCGGCCCGCTGGACGTGATAGAAGCCTGGCTGCAAGTAACCGTAACCGACGGGCAAGGACACCAGGTGTTTTCCGTGGGAACTCTGGGGCCGGAAAAACAGATCGAGGGTAAAACCGTCGAATACCGGTCTCATCTGCTCGACCGCCATGCGCATTCGGTCTATACGCACAGCCTGTGGAATGTGGTGGGGGCGCGGGGCAAGCGGGTGATTATGCCGGGCGGCAGTGATACCCATGTATTCCGATTTCCCATTCCGGCGCGAAGCCGCGGGCCGCTGGTCTGCCGGGTGCGTTTTCTGTACCGGAAATTTAATTCGATGACCCAGCGCGAGCTTTTTCCGCCCAATTTTCATCCGCCCATTCCGGTGCTGACCATCTCTTCCGCCCGGCTAGTGGTGCCGCTCCAACGGCGATCCGGGAAGCGGACGACCCAGCTCCAAACCAGCGCTGGGAGCCTCCGCCGAAGCACGAGTGAGCGGCGATGACCCGGCGAGAATGGCTCTGGCGAGCGGCCCTGGCCGCAGCGGCCGCGGGCGCGGGCTGCCATCATGCCGCAGCAAGACCGGATGCGACCGGCGCGCCGCGCCCGGGCGTTTCCGCGGCCAGCGGATCACCGCTTCAATCGGCCACGGGTGGCCCTTTCCGGTTTGTAGATGCGACGCAAGCCGCGGGACTGCATTTCACTCATTCAGCCGGTGAGCGCACGGGCGTATTGCCGGAAGATATGGGGTCGGGCCTGGCCTGGGGTGACTATGATAACGACGGCTATCCCGATCTTTATGTGGTGAACCAGACCGGCGCTTATGGCTCTCATCAAATTCAAGGACCGGGCAACCGTTTGTATCGCAATCAGCGCGATGGAACTTTCCGGGACGTGACGGACGAGGCCGGACTGGAATTGCATCATTTTGGCATGGGGGCATTTTGGGCCGACTATGACAACGACGGCTGCCTGGATCTGCTGGTCACCGGTGTGGGCGGCTGCTTTTTATATCACAACGAAGGCAACGGCCGGTTCCGCGATGTATCAGCCGCAAGCGGCATCTTTACCCCCGGCTGGACGAGCGGTGCGGTGTGGTTCGATTTTGACCGGGACGGCTGGCTGGATCTTTATCTGCTGCGCCATGTGGATTATCCCGCCGATCCGGCTTCACTGAAATTTCTGCAAGCCAGCCAGCAATACGGTTTGACCGTGCCGCCGGCGCTCAATCCGCAATCCTTTACTGCTCAGCCCAATCGGCTGCTGCGCAACAATCGTGACGGCACATTCAGCGATGTGACCGCATGGGCGGGCATGGCCGACCGCCGGGGACGCAGTTTAGCCGCGACGGTGTGCGACTTTAATGCCGATGGCTGGCCGGATATATATGTCGGCAACGATTTGAGCGAAAACCGTTTTTATCTCAACCGGCGCGGACGCTTTATTGACCGCAGCGCGCAAACCTGGACAGCGGAAAACAAGGGCAGCATGGGCCTCACGGTCGGCGATTACAACGGCGACGGGGCGCTGGATTTTTTTGTGGCGCACTGGCTATCGCTGGGCGACTCCCTTTATGAGAACTTATGGCTGCAGACGCAAAAGAAGGATCTGGCGTTTACGGATGCGGCCGCAGATGTTGGGCTGGCTTATATTTCCCTGCCCATGGTGGGCTGGGGCTGCTCGTTTCTCGATTTCGATAACGATGGCCGGCTGGACCTGTTCGTGGTCAATGGCAGTACGCTGGAAAACCCCCGCCAGCCGCAATTGCTGCAGCCGCAGAAGCCGTTTTTATTCCGGTTCGATGGGCAGGAGTATCACGACGTGACGGCCACAACGGCGCCGGCGATCGCGATCGG
>JAKATS010000215.1 GCA_021818645.1 Acidobacteriota bacterium
GCCAGGGCTGGCTGGTGTTTGAACCCAATTACCGCGGCTCGAGCGGCTACGGCGACGCATTCATGCGCCGCATCGTGCCGCATATCGTTTCGCGGCCGGGGAAAGACATTCTGGAGGGAGTGCGGGCGCTGATCCGCGGCGGATGGGCGGACCCGCGGCACATGGCCATCGGCGGCTATAGCTACGGCGGCTATATGACCGACTGGCTGATTACTCAGACTACCGAGTTCAAGGCGGCGGTCACCGGCGCCGGCGCCATCGAAAACACCGCCAACTGGGGCAACGACGACCTCAACTACGACGACACTTACTATCTGGGCGGATTCCCCTGGCAGAACGAAAAAATTTACAACCGCGAAGCCGCGATCTGGCAGATCTATAAAGTCAAAACGCCCACCCAGATCGTGATGGGCATCGCCGACCGGCGCGTCGCCACCTGCGAGGATTACCTGCTCGACCGCGCCCTGCGGGCGGTGGGCGTGCCCACCGAGATGCTGCAGTTTCCCGGCGAACACCATGGCCTGGGCCATAACCCCTGGCATGGGCGGATCAAAGTGCGGGAAGAGCTGAAGTGGATCAAAAAATACGCCGGGTAGCGGCGGAGCCGCACGTTCAGGCAGGGATACAGGCAACCCCTGACCGGGTCATTTCTTCTGGCGTCGGGCGATTCTGGTTCGCTGGCAGTAGCCATATGGATGTTGTTTCGTCAATGGCAGCGCGGATCTCAGAGACCGGATCGAAGTTTCGAGCCATGGGTTCCTCCACAGGACGGAATAGAAGTGCAGGTGGGTGCCGCCAACAATTCTTTCGATTACGCCGACGCCGGCGATGTGCATGAATTGAAAGGGGGAGACACAGCCCAGAGGCTCGCGTCACGGAGCGCGTTCGCCGCCGGCCGGGCGCGTCGCCGCTTCTCTTCGGCCAACTCGTAATCAATCTGGATGTTTCGCCGCCAACTCGTATGCAGACTGAAGCTCCGCCAGGACTGATCTCCGCGGCCGCGGAGCACCCAGATGGATGCTTCTCAGCTCCTTCATGAGGCCGTCCCACGCGCGCGGTCCACCCTGTTCCAGCAATTTTGCGCGAATCGAGAGCTCCCGCGAGGACCGCGCATGCCGGCTTCCCCACGCTCCCATCTGGGCCAGCAGCGGAACGAGCTGGATCGCGGGTTCCGTGAGGCTGTAAATGGCCTTTTGCTTGTGCGTAGGATCGCCGCCGCGCGATAGCAGTCCGACCCTAACTAATCGTCCGAGCCTGTCGGCCAGGATATTGGAGGCGATACCCTCTTCGGAAAGCCGCAACAGCTCCCCGAAATGGCGGCGATTTCCGAACATGACGTCGCGGATGACGATCAGACTCCATGGATCACCCAACATCTCCACGGTGAGATTGATGGGGCATCCCGAGCGATGGGCTCTCTTTCTCACGCTGGACTTCCTGCGCCAAAAATACTACTTGCATTATGCAATAGGACTAGGCACACTGAATACCAGTTGCATGATGCAACTGGTATATCTCTGGACGACGGATTCATCTCATGGCGATGAATATGCTCTCACGTCGCGCCCTTCTACAGATGGCTGGGGCGGCAGCCATCGGCAATTCGACACTATTGCAGCCGAAAGACTCCCTCGCCGGGACTACAGGCGAAGCGGCCGTGAGGCCCTTCCGTTTTCATGCCCCTCAGGATTCGCTGGACGAGTTGCGCCGGCGCCTCGAACAAACCCGCTTTCCGGAGCGGGAAACGTGCCGCGACTGGTCGGAGGGCGTGCCGCTCGCCGCACTTCGCTCTCTAGTGCGGTATTGGCGCACCCAATTCGATTGGCGGCGCTGCGAGTCCACACTCAACAGCTTTCCGCAATTCCGCACCGCAATCGATGGCCTCGACATCCATTTTCTGCATGTCCGGTCACCGCATCCGGAGGCGCTGCCCCTAATCATCACGCATGGCTGGCCGGGGTCGATCCTCGAGTTTTTCGAGATTATCGGTCCTCTGGCCAACCCAACGGCTCATGGCGGACGCCGGGAGGATGCGTTTCACGTTGTGGTTCCCTCGCTTCCCGGTTTTGGGTTTTCTGACAAGCCTCGCGAGCGCGGGTGGAACGTGCACCGCATCGCTTCCGCCTGGACGGAGCTGATGCGACGTCTCGGCTATTCGGATTATGTGGCGCAGGGAGGCGACTGGGGAGCATGGGTGGCGACGCGCCTGGCGCAGCAGCGCCCCGCCGGTCTTAGAGGCATTCATCTCAATCTGCCTTTGGTGATCCCGGATCCGATTCCGGCTTCCGGCCTTTCGCCGGGGGAACAGCGCGCCGCGGACAGCGTTCAATACCTTCGCTCCCATGAATTCGGATTCTTCGAGGAACAAGCGACCCGTCCCCAGACGATTGGCTATGCCCTCACGGACTCCCCAGCGGGGCTGGCCGCGTGGATTTACGAGCAGTTTTACGAGCACACGGATCATAGGTGGCCGCTTTCGCCCAATCAGATGCTTGACGACATTACGCTGTACTGGCTGACCGGCACGGCGGCGTCCTCCGCACGAATCTACTTCGAGGATGCGAATCTAGGTCCCAACGGAGGTGTTGTGGAGCTGCCGGTGGGCTGTAGCATATTTCCCTATGAAATCTATCAGGCGCCGCGCAAATGGGCGGAGGCCTGCTATCCGCGTCTCATCTATTGGCACGAACTGGATCGGGGCGGGCATTTCGCTGCGTTCGAGCAGCCCAGGCTGTTCACTCAGGAGCTTCGCGCATGCTTTCGGCTGTTGCGAGACGCACCCGCCAAACCTGCAGAGACTGCCCATCTGCCGCGAAAGGAAACCCCATGACGAAAGAAGAAATCGTCCGCAATTACTATGCAAGCTGGGAGAGGAAAGACTGGTCCGCCGTTGACAGTCTGCTCACCGACGATTTCACCTTTACCAGCCCAAACGGTGATGATCGCATCAGCAAAACTGTCTTCAAATCGAAATGCTGGAAAGGGCAAGTTGAGTATGCCGAGCGGTTCGAGGTGGAGAGCGTGCTCACCAACAACACCGAGGGATGCGTCAAATATCTTTGCCGGACGACCCAGGGGGCATCGTTCCGTAATGTGGAGTACTTCCGATTTGCAGGCGAAAAGATCGCTGTCGTTGAGGTCTATTTCGGAGGGCGCCTAGGTTACCCGAGCGCGGCGGCCTCCGCATACAGCGTCATCCGGGCGCATTGCGGAAAATTTACGGGGAAATCGGGTGCAGGTTCGGGCATGGCGCGATTGTCATGCGGACATTGTGCGGAATGACCCTATGGAAAGTTAATTTACACGTGTTAATATGCATGTGTTTCCCGCCCGGCGGTGAGCGCGCGGGCGCGGTTGGTTCTGGAACATGCTTATGAAAATCGCGGCTTTGCCTGTCTGGTCTCGAGGTCGTCTGGCTCTCTGCCGGTGGTTGTTTCCGGCTGTCATGCTGGGGATGGCAGCCTTCGGCGCCCGGGCCCCGCGGCGGCCGGCCCCGGTTCGCCATCATGCGCAGCCGGCGGCTGCGGCCTGGCCTGCGCCGGGCCGGCACCGGGTTCTGCGCCGGGGATGGTGGATCCGCTCTTCGGCCGCCGTCACCGCTGCGGATGCCCGGGTTTCCAGCCCGGTTTACCATTCCCGGGGTTGGTTTCCGGCCGAGGTGCCCGGCACCGTGGTTGCGAATCTGATCCGCGATCATATTTATCCCAACCCCAACTACGGCATGAACTTTCGCGCCTTTCCCGGCGAAACCTATCCCATCGGCGGCAACTTCGCCAATCTTCACATGCCGCCCGACAGCCCCTATCGCGTGGCCTGGTGGTACCGGAAAAATTTCCGTCTGCCGCGGGTGCCGCATGGCCGCCAGCTCTGGCTGCATTGCAGCGGCATTAATTTTCGCGCCGCGGTCTGGCTCAATGGACGGCAAATCGCCACGTCTGCCCAGGTTGCCGGCACCTGGCGCACGTACCGCTTCAATATCACTTCATTCGTGCGGCCCGGCATCAATACGCTCGCCGTCAAAGTCCATGCCCCCACGCCCTCCCCTCTGCCGCTCACTTTTGTGGACTGGAATCCGCTTGCCCCGGATAAGGATATGGGGCTGTTCCGTCAGGTTTATCTCACCAGCACCGGTCCGGTGGCGCTGGCCTATCCGCAGGTGACTTCGGCGCTTGATCTGCCCTCGCTGGCTGCGGCCCATCTTACGGTTGCCACCCGGTTAGTGAATCCTGGCCCGCATCCGGTCACCGGCACGCTGGTGGCGCGTGTCGGCCGGCTGCGGGTGTCGCGTCCGGTCACGGTGCCCGCCGGCGGCCATCTCCGCGTGGTGTTGCGCCCCGCCCGCTATGCCGCCTTGAATCTGGCGCATCCGCGGATATGGTGGCCGTATCCCGAAGGCGCGCAGAATCTTTATCGTCTGCGGCTGGCGTTGCTGATTCACGGCCATGTCTCCGACCGCCGCGAAATTACCTTCGGCATCCGCTCCATCACTTCGCGCGTCAATGCCGCCCGCCACCGGATTTTTTATGTCAATGGGCATCGTTTTCTGATGCGCGGCGCCGGCTGGGCCGCCAATATGCTCCTGCGCGTCAACCATCGCAATGAGCGCGAGCAGCTCGAATATGTGCGCAACATGCACCTGAATGCGGTGCGGCTGGAAGGCAAGCCCATGGACCGGTATTTTTACCGGGAATGCGACCGGCTGGGCATTCTGGTGCTGCAGGGCTGGGTCTGCTGTTCGCACTGGCAGTTTTACAAAACCTGGAAACCGGACGATTTCATCATCGCTGGCGATTCGGCCCGCGACCAGATCCGGCGTTTGCGCAACCACCCCAGCCTGGCGGCTTTCCTCTACGGCAGCGATGTCGCGCCCACCGGCAAGGTCGAGGATGTCTATCTGCGCGCCCTGCATCGCCACCATTGGCCCAACCCCTACATCGCCGGTGCAGGCATGCAAAAAACCCAGATCGGCTGGACCGGGGTCAAGATGAGCGGACCCTATCAGTACGTCGCGCCTTCCTACTGGGAGCTTGATCATCATCATGGCGGGGCATTTGGCTTCAATACCGAAACCAGTCCC
>JAKATS010000304.1 GCA_021818645.1 Acidobacteriota bacterium
AAAGGCAGGCCGGCGGGCACACTTCGGCCGCCGGCCTGCCTGGCGGCAGGCGTCAATTGGAGTGGTTTCAGTCGGGAGCGCGGGGAATCAGCTCGTCCACGACCTTCCGCGGGATCGCGGCCAGCAGACAGCGCCGGCGGATCTCTTTCCAGAAGGCGTTGAGGTTGTGATCCTGGCCCGTCCAGGCATCGAGGAGCTGGTTGTGGAGGGTTTGGGCCTGGGCCCAGAAAGAATCGCCGTGGCGGCGCTGCTGCGCCTCGAGCAGCCGCGCGCGCTCGGCGGCCGCTTCATCGGCCGAGAGCGCGCGCATGGGCAGGAGCACGATCCGCGCCGGCCCGCGGCACAGGCTGCCGTCGCTGCGGCGCTGCGGCCTGGGGTGGGCGACGCGGATGATGCCCAGGGCGGCCAGGTCCAGGTTGGCCTTGTACACCGTCCGGATCGAGATGCCCAGCGCCTGGGCCACCGTGGACTGCCTGGGGTGGCATTCGCCGCGGTCGAGCAGGCCGCAGAAGCAGTAATAGGTGAACACGGCCCGGGCCGTGTCCGACAGCGGCAGCCGGCTGTCCCATACCCACCGGGGCACGGCCTTGAAGCCGGCGGTGCCGAACTCCGGCGCCGCATTCCATAATTTGCCCGTCTCCGGATGCGCGGCCAGCTCCGCGGCCGTGGGCGAGTGGTACTTCTCTTTGGTTTCCTCGGCGGATTGCGTGATTGCGCCGAAACTGTACCGGTTCGCCGCGGCGAAACGCCGCTCCCTGGCCAGGATCCGCCGGCCGGCCTGGCTGTCGCTATAGAACTTCACCAGGCGCCGCGTGACCGTGGACCGCGATCCCAGTCCCGAGATCTGCGCCAGCTCGCGCTGCGTGATGGCGCGGCTCCAGTCCCGCGCCGGCCGGCCATCGGTCTGCGCCAGCCGCTTCTGGCCTTCCTCGGGCAGCGCGGCCGAAACGACCATGGCCATGATGGTGGACACAAACTGAAACTTGTCCGGGCCGGCGTAGGCCAGCCAGACCCGCGGCACGTCCCGGCACCTGGCCTGCTCCTCCGGGATCTGGAACCGCGCGAGTTGGGCGGGGATTTTCAATTAAGGGCACTCAACAGTTCCGAAAACGAAGTTACGCAACCGTCTCCAAGCAAATACATCAATTCAGGCTCGAACTTGTCAGGGTGCAGGAAGAAGATCGTGTACTTGCCTTTTCCCGCCGCATAACCCGCCTCAAGATGCGCACTGCGCCCGCACGGCAAGACACATACACACGTATCGCACCAATCCAGCGCTGCTTTGTCCAAGCCGAATCCTCTTTTTATGGTTGGATGGCCGGAATATAAATCAGCAACAAACTTCTTTGGAGTCCACCGCAGCCAGTCGGGATCAATTTCCGACCATGCAAATCCATGAGTGCCGGGGGCTGGATTGCGAAAATCATACACGTGATGACCCGCGTTGCGTAAGGTCGAAACTATTTCCTGCTGAATTGGGTTGCGCCAGGAGCTGGCAACATAGATTTTTCTCATGGTCGCTCTCCGCAGCAGCCCGGGCAGTGAATCTCGCCGCACCAGGCGCAGGCCGTTTCCTGGCCGGCCGCGATCGCGGCGCCGCAGGCGCAGAACGTCCGGGCGGCAATGGCCTGGGCCGGCCGCGCGCTGGCCAGCTCGGCCAGCGCCAGCGCGTCCGCCTCGGCCGCGGCCGAAACGCGCATCAGTTCACCGCAATCAATCAGGTAAGTCATGTATATAAAATCCTATCCGTGGGTCAGGGTTTTGGCTCCATTACACTGGAACAAATAATGGCTGCCCAGATCAAAATCACGCCTATAAATGGTTTCCTGGTAAGCGCAACTGTCACTACGGCACCCAATGAAAAGAACGTTGTGCTTATGAGAGAAAATATCTGCATTTTTGTCATGAGTTATTTTCCGCGTCCAGAGTGTAATAAAACAAAGCCAGGCCCAGGCCCAGCCAGGGCAGGGAAGCGCCGCCCATGCGCTGCCAGGCGATCATGAGGCCCACGTCGGCGGCTATGGCCAGGGCAAAATACCAGGCCCGCGGCAGCAGCAGAACGTCCCGGCGCGATCGCGCTATTCGCCGGCGTCCCTGGCCAGCTCCTCGATCTGCCGGGCCAGCAGCTCCAGGGCCTGGCGCGCCTGCTCCGGGCGCAGGTGCATCCGGCCCAGCCGGCGCGCCAGCGTCCGGAGCTGGCGGATCCTGGCATTGGTCTGTCCCAGTTGTTCCCATGCGCCCTCCGCATCCTTCACCGGACCCAGAATTTGGGCCAGGCTCTGCATTGTGCTTACCTCGCGCCTGAATCCGCGATATACGCATCCATGGACAGCTCGGGGAAGCCCTTCCACCGGCGCAGCCGGTTGGTCGCCACCAGGCATTTATGGTGCGTGCGGCACAGCCGGTACGTCGCCGGTCGCGGGCACAGCTCGCAGATCGGCACGGACGACATGCCCGGCCGCGGCCGCTGCCGCAGATAAAGATCCACATAACAGGGCGAGCAGAGCCCGCCCAGGCCGGCTGCCGCGGATTGCGGGCAGCCGGCGATCGAGCATTTGGCCGGAACCCTGGTGCGGCTCGGCCCCCGGTGCCCGCCGGAAACGAACCGAAACCAGGGTTCCGATAGGAAAGCCAGGAACCCGCGGCGATGCAGTTGGCGTGTCATCGGCTGGCCTCGCTTTCAGACTGGATCCTGAGCCGCCGGTAGGTGGCATCATAGGCATTCCAGTCAAACCGCATGATTTGTTTAATACAGTCGCAGACGGCCAGATCGGCCGTGTCGCCTTGCGCGCTGAACACCGGAGTGGCCGACTTGCCGGAAATATACGTGGATAAGTCCCAGTAAAAAGGCCGCTGGTGCATCGCATAGCGAAGAACTGGCTTCTCGATCTTCAGCTGATATGTCCGGCATAAGGCAAGATAGGTTTGCCAGGTTTCCTGATGGACGCCGGCCGGCCGGCGGAAGGCGAGAAAACGCTCTACCCCAAGTAGCCCCAGAAACAAAAACCCGCAAGCGATCCCGAGAAGTGTGCCGGCGTTCATTTCGCACCGCCTTTCCGGGCGGCTTTTTTCTTCGCCGGCGCGGCCTGGGTCATTGCGCGGGTGGCTCCCAGGCGCGGCATCCTGCCTTCACCCGGAGGCTTCGGCAGGCCAAGTTTCTTCGCCAGGCCCACGGCGGATCCGGCATCCCTGCCCCAGGTCATGAAGTAATGTTTGCTGGCGATGAAATAGGCCAGGGCAACGACGATGCCGGCCTTGGGATCTGCGGTGTTCTTCCATGCCTGGCGTAGCACCGTCATGGATTCCTGGCGCGTCTTGCCGCCCTTGAGGCGCAGTATGGCCAGCACATCCCGGAGCAGATCCATGCGGCTCGCTGCGATCGCTTCGATCACCATGTCGCTGGCCGCGCGATCGCCGCGCTCGAGCAGTTTTTCATAATGAATCAGCAGTGATTCCTTGGCCTCGATATCGGCCTTTCGCGCGCGCTCCACTCGCTCGCGCTCTTTTTTAAACCGGGCTTTATCCTCGGCGCTGCCCATGCTGCGGGAGCCGTGCCAGTCATAGTGTTCACTGGGGTTGGTGCACTGCTTTTCCCCAGCGGAATAACGGTCGGCATCGAGGACAATCAGGCGCTGTTCGCAGCCGGAACAGCCTTTCTTGTGCTCCGAGACGCTTGTTAAGTTTTTGTGCTTTTTCCCCAGCTCATCCTCGTTTGTGTGTACCTGATAGCCCTTGGCTTCAAAGTGAAGTTGGGCCTTGGCCAGATAGCAGGCCGTCTTGATGCGGACGCCCAGGTCTTTTTTGGCCGCATGGTCCAATGCCGGCAGCATCATGCTGCCATCGCGGAATTTCCGGTGCTGGCAGCCATCGCAGGCCGGCCCGGCCGGCGGCATGGCTTTACTGAACTCAAACGGCGCATGGAACAGGTCAATGAGCTGGCCTGAAAGATGGTTTCTGACTTCGGAGGGCGTCAGCTCGCCGTCTCTTGCGGAGTCGACCAGATCGCGCCGCATCTTTTCGTCATTGATCCGGCTGATGAGCAGAGCGGCCTTGACCGTGATGCGGCCGGCCTCGACCAGGGCCTGCTCTTTGTCCGTCAGTTTCAGCAGCCACATGCGCTCGCGCACATAGTCATCGGATTTTCCGATCGAGCGGGCGAGCGCCAGGACCGCGTTGCCGTCTTTGGCTTTGTCGGCGCCGGCGAGCCAGGCCTGGAATGCCCGGGCTTCCTCGATCGGCGTGAGATCCACGCGCTGCAGGTTCTCGACCGCCATCATGCGGGCCGCGTGGGCATCGCTGATTTCGCGCACGATGCAGGGAACCTGCTTGTATCCCGCCATGCGGGCCGCGCGCCAGCGTCTTTCGCCGGCGACGATTTCATGGCTCGCGCCGCGGCCGCGCCGGACCACCAGCGGCTCGACAATTCCCTGCTGCAGGATAGAGTCGGCCAGCTCTTTGAGTTTGCTTTCGTCGAAGTGCGTCCGCGGGTTCGCGTCTGATGGATGCAGCTCGTTGACGCCGATCATCCGCACGGTTTCATCCGGTGCATTGGCATGGCCGTTAGCCAAGGCCGGCGGCGCCGGCGCGGCAGTTTCAGGAGTCAGTGGAGGCGTGTTCATGCCAGGGCCTCCGTGAGTGCCGCGGTCTCTCTCGATTCAGCCAGAACCGCCCGGGCGCTGCCGATATGCTCGCGCAGCACGCTTTGCAGGATGGGGCGGAGATCGCAGTACTTCTCGAAAACGCTTTCAATCAGGCTCGCCTGCGGCCAGGGATCGTAGCAGCAGCCAAAATACGACAGCACCATGCGTTCGAGCCACTGGACGTAAATTCCTTGAATTTGCTTTAAGTCCCGGCAGAGCAGGTTTTCTAAAATGAGGGAGATGCGATCGTCGAGCAGAAAGCGCATCAGCTCGAGGTCGCGGATGGAGAGATGGTTTTGGGTTTGCCCGGCTTTCTGGTTCAGCAGCCGGATCGCGGTGAGGAAGCGGTCGAGGGTGACCGGTCCATATTCAGGGTCAACACGTTGCATGGGCACCGGAAGTTCCTTTCCGGTTCCCGCAAGTTAACATA
>JAKATS010000071.1 GCA_021818645.1 Acidobacteriota bacterium
GCAAATTCTCTCTTAGAAAGACCTATTCTAAGTGCTGATAATCGCCTGGAGCACTGTAACCGGGGTGGCGGCACGAGCGGTGCGCGGCGTAGGGGCGACCGTCACCAACAGCTTCCATTTCACTCATCAATAGAGCGACTCATTTGAACTGAATCCCATTCAAATTACCCAGCCCTCCGGATGTGCCCGCCGGAGCTTGAAACACGACATAGAGATCGTGCACGCCGCTGGCGCCGCCGGCCGCGCCGCTCACGGACTGCCAGGTTTCCCAGCCACCGGTGGCGGGGATGGCCAGCGCGGCTATCCGGGCGCCGGACGGGCTGTCGAGATGAAACTCGAGGCTGCCGCCGCAACTGCCCTGGCCGGCGTCGCAGGCCAGCCGCGCGCTGACCTGGCTGACACCGGAGCCAAAATCCACATGGCGGAATTCGAGATATGATCCCGCGCCGGTATAGCCCACATCGAAGCCTCCGTTGATGTCGGTGGTATTTTCCGTCTCCACTCCCGAGCTGGCGTTGTAGCTTGAGGCCTCAATTTCATTGGTAGCCGGAACCGTATAGGCCGCACTGGCGCCCGAGCCGGCCGGTCCCATCCAGGTAAAGGTGATGCCGGCATGGGCAGGGAGAGAGTAAGAAAACTGCTGACCATCCCATTGCGTTTGAAAAGTCAGGGGCGCGGCAGTGGTGTTATAGACGACCAGCACCCGGGAGCTGTCCGGATTGAGAAAGGCCGCCGAAACCAGACCCGGCGCATTGCTGGAATAGACCCGGATTGCGCCCGGCAGGATGAAACGGCTGAACTGGCCGAGGGTATAAAATTCGATGTCGCGGGTGACCGCGCCGGTCTGCGAATTCACCGTGACCAGCGGCGTGCAGTCACCGCAGCCGCCGTCATGCGGGCCGTCGTTTTCATCGAGCGCCAGGCTCCATTTCACATAGGCTTCACCCCAGTTGCGAAGTACCTGAATGATTTCGGGAAAATCCACCTGCTCCTGATCGCTGTTCCAGGTACCGCCCGAATGTTCGGTTTCGTAATTCCCCATAGCGGGATATTGGTGATGCAGCAGGGTCATGGCTCCGGGCGTGCCGCCATAGCCATGCCAGGCAATTCCGGCGATCTGTGGTGAAGCGGCGAGCGCGGCGTTGCTGAAGACGGTTTCGGGATAGCCGGGCTGATCCCAGTTATGGTCATAGACGAGCACGCGGGTTTTCAGGTTGGCGGCAGCCAGGGCGGGGAGAACATCGTTGGCTAAAAGCTGCGCCTGAGTGCCCGCGTCCATGGACATGCCGGGATAATTGGCGGGCACGTAAAGAGGTTCGTTCTGCAACGATAAGAATTGCACCGGCGCGCCGGCCGCGGCATAGGCTTCGAGATATTTCACCAGGTAACCGGCAAAGGGCGCATCCATGGCCGGCAGCAGCGAGCCGCCAACCATGGAACCGCTGGTCTTCATCCAGCCCGGAGGGCTCCATGGGTTGGCCATGAGCTGCAGTCCGGGATTGAGCCGGCGCGCTTCCAGCACCAGAGGCAAAATGTCGGCATCGTCGTGGGCAACGGAAAAATGAGCCAACTGCGGATCGGGCTGGCCGCCGTTATCGTCGAATGAATATTCGCTGCGGGCGATGTCGCTGGCACCGATGGGATTGCGCATGAAGCTGAGACCAAGGCCGGCGCCATCACGGCTGAACAGATCGTTCACCACGGCGCGGGCCGCGGGCGCGGCGACTTCATTCAACAGATAGCAAGCCGAATCGGTGAAGGCGGCGCCGAAGCCGGCGATGGACTGGTAGGTCTGGGTATCGTCCACATAGATGACAGGCAAATTTCCGGCGGCCGCGCCGGCGATGAAACTGGTTCCCGGCTGGGGCAGGAGTCCGGGCGGAGGGGCATCGGTTGTCATCCAGGCCGACACCATCGGGCCGGAGCCCGCGGCCACGTAGTAAGTTCCTTCGGCCACGGGACTAGCCTGGCTTCCCGGCGCGACGCCGATGGCCTGAATCACGGTGTTATTGGCGGCGGGTATGGGGCCGGAATAGACCGCGGAGGCGGTGGTGGGCTGGGAACCGTCGGTGGTGTAGTACATCGCGGCGCCCGGAGTGGCGTCGGAGAGAGATACGGATTGGTTCGCCGCATAGGTTCCCGGCAGCGGGTTGAAATCGGGCGTGGCCGTGATGGGCGTGATCTGATACTGCAGGCTGGTAACGGTACTGGGAGCAAAACCACCGGCCACGGCCAGAGCCAGCAGAGTGGTATTGGCGGAAACGGTGATGGGCGAACCATCATAAACCGGCGAGGCCGGGCTGGGCTGGGCGCCGTCGGTGGTGTAGTAAATGGCCGCACCTGGGGTGGCATCGCTGAGGGTCACCTGCTGGGTCCAGGTATATGTCCCGGCCGGAGGCGCGGCCATGGGCGCGGCCGCCGGAGACAGATTGGGCGCGGGATTCCCGGTTGACGGCGCGCTCCCGCCTCCGCACCCGGCGGAAACAAGCATGGAGATCAACACCAAACCAGCCAGATATTTCATATAGTTGCAACGATCCCAACGAGCTTTCCAGGTTCCATTATGGATGATGCATTTTCTGAAGCCCGGCTGCGGCCTGGGCGGCTTCGGCGGGACTGATCCCCGGAAGATGCAGCACATACTGGTATTCCCGCCGGGCGCCGGCGAGCGCACCCGCCCGCCGCAACTGGCGGGCCTGGGCCAGCAGCCGCGCAGCCTGCACCGCGGCAGGCAAAGCGCGCCCATTGGCGATGGCAAATTCCGACATGACGGTTTCCATTTGTTGAAAGCGGCGCAGGGGAAATTGGCGGCTGGGCTGTTCGATCCTGGGGGCGAGCGACTGCAGCACTGCGCCTGAGGGCGCGGGCGACTGGCTCAACTGACGGATCAGATCCTGCCAGTGGACGAGCCGGGAATGATCCGCGGGGGATGAGGATGCCTCCGCCAGTTTGCGCAGCCAGATCAAAGCCTGCGCAGGCTGATTGCGGCGGCAGGCATAGCCGGCCAGATTGGCCCAGATTTTCTGCCGGGTGCCAGCATATCCGCCCGCCGCGCCCCGAGCCCGGGAAAACAAAGCTTCGGCCGACGGCTGCCCCAGGCGCGAAGCGGCCAGGGCCCAGTCGTTGAGCACTTCGGGCAGCGGCAGCACGGCGGCAATTTCACGAAAAAATTCGGCGGCGCGCAGGTTCTGCCCCAAAGCCAGTGCAGCAAAACCGGAGGCGAACTGCGCCCGCCAGTAATGCGGATCGCGCGGACGGACCCGGGGCAGCCAGCGCAGCGCGCCCTGAAACTGATCACGATGAAAATGCCACAGCCCCAGCCGGTAGATTGCCGCGTCGTAGCCGGGCTGCAGGCGCGCCGCCGACCGGAAGTACTGGAGGCGCAGCCGGGCCGAGGACGAGAGCAGCCCGCGCACATAGCTTTCAAATGCCGGCAGCGCCAGCGGCGGCTGGCTGCGCCAGAAAGCGGCAAAGGGCCGGGGACGGCCGGCGCCACGATGCCGGATATAATTCAGGATTTTCCAGCCCAGACGCGCCTGCGTCCATTGGAGACGGTCAAGCGCCTGGGGCGCGACCTGGAAGCGGTGCAAGCGCGCGCGCTGCAGATCAATCAGATCGGCCTGCACGCTCAATTTGCGGGACTGATACCGGTAGCGGCCGACGACCAGCCAGCGCGCGTCCACATTCGCCGCCACACTCATTAACGTGGCATGGCTGAGGGTGGGCACATCGGGAATCCCTTCCCGGTTAAAGGCGCGATGCATTTCCCGCCGGCCCAATACCGAAATCGCCGAGCCGCGCAAGGACTGCCGCAAGCCCACGGCAAAACTCTCGCCCAGCCAGAACAGGCCGGGACGGGCCGCTCTCCCGGTGAACGGCATGATCATGCAGGACTGGGGATGAAGACTGCCCGGCGTGGGCGGGGATGAAGCCGGCCCGCGCAAGCCCTGACCGAGAAGGCTTAACCCGCATCCAGCCACGATCAAAATGTATTGAATACGCATGCAGCGACCCATGGGCAGATGGTTTGGATTTCCCTTTTTCACTAGTATTTTTCAGCAGGTTGCAGTATAACCGGGCAGAACCGGACCCTGGAGGACGCGGAAAGTTTTTATCCGGCACGGAAGACGCGCGCTGATGAAGCCAGAAGCCATCGAATCCTTTCGCGAACGGCGCCGGGGCCCAACCTGGGCGCCATCCATAGCAGCGGCGGTTTGCGCGCTGGCGGCCCTGGGGCTGGTTCTGCTGCCCAATGCCTGGGCGCGCCTTCATACCGGAAGCTGGTTCTGGCTGCCCAATCACGACGGCTGGATTTATCTGCAAATCTTTTTCTCCCATTCGCCCTCGCCATATCCATGGATGCTGTTTGCGCCCGCGCGCGGGCTGGCCCGATTATGGGACGGCGGGGCGCCGGGCCTGATCGTGGCGTGGAACGCGCAGGCGGCGCTGCTGACCACGCTGCTTTTGTTCGCCTGGCTGCATACCCTATCGGCCGGTTCGGACCGGCGACGCGATGTAGCCGTGGTTGTTGCACCCGCGATCCTCACCGGGTTTTTTATTTTCGACACCGGCGTCGCGCGTTATTCTCCGCTGCTGCGCCAGATGGGCGCGCTGTGGAACCTGACCCATGGCAGCGGGCTGCTGCAGCAGGCTTACCCACCGATATTTGCGCAGTGGGATGTGCTGAGCCCGGGCTTATGGCTGGGCTATGCGTTTCTGTTTCTGGGCCTGGTTCGCCGCGCGCAAATGGCTCCCAGCAAGCCGCGCAAACTGGCCGCCATGGCCGGGCTGGGCGCGACGTTCTACGTGTTTTTCTATTTGTGGACGGCGTTACTTGGCGGCGTATTATTGCTGGCATTCTTTGATTCCCGATCTCGCTCGACGACGAATCCACGGCAGGAACCGCAGACGCTACCCGAAAGATCCGGCGCCGGTTTCTGGCTCCAGATCGCCGGCGGCGGAGTGGCGCTGGGAGTGCCGGAACTGATCTGGTTGTGGCGCCGGCATACACTCACCGACTGGCTGCATCGCAATAATCTCGGCGTGGTTGCTTTTCGGC
>JAKATS010000180.1 GCA_021818645.1 Acidobacteriota bacterium
CATACGTTATTATAGGCGCTGATGCGATCTCAGACCCCGGATGATGCCGGCCGCGCCGCGGTGCAGGCCGCCGACAACGGCGCGCCGCTGGAACAGCACAAGCTGGCGTACCGCGACCAGGCGTTTCTCGACACGCCGGATGCGCGGCCGCTGCGCGTGATGAGCGAATATTTCGAGCCGCTGCGCCGGCTGCGGCGGGAAAACGTACACGACACGATTGTGTTTTTCGGCTCGGCCCGGATTCCCGGGCCGGAGGCGATGCAGGCGGCGCAGGCCCAGGCGGAGAGCGGGGATACGGGCGCGGTGCGGGCGGGCGAGCTGGCGCGCTATTACCAGGAGGCGCGGGAGCTGGCGCACCGGCTGACGGAGTGGGCGCGGGGGCTGAACCACCCGCGGCGGCGGTTTGTGATCGCCTCCGGGGGCGGGCCGGGGATCATGGAAGCGGCCAATCGCGGCGCGGCCGAAGCCGGCGGGGCGACGATCGGGTTCAATATTCAACTGCCGTTCGAGCAGCATCCCAACCGCTGGATCACGCCCAGCCTCAACTTCCAGTTTCATTACTTTTTCATGCGCAAGTTCTGGTTCGCGTACCTGGCGAAGGCGCTGGTGGCGTTTCCCGGAGGGTTCGGGACGCTGGACGAGGTTTCGGAAATTCTGACCCTGGCGCAGACGCAGAAGCTGGCCAAAAAGATCGTGGTGGTGCTGTATGGCGAAGCCTACTGGCGGGAAGTGCTGAACTTCGACGCGCTGGTCCGCTGGGGCACGATCGGCGAGGCCGACACCCATCTGTTTCATTTTGTGAATACGCCCGACGAAGCCTATGAATATTTGACCGGCGCGCTGACGGAAATTTATCTGCAGCCGCCGCCGGAAGAGGAAGGCCCGCCGGCGATTGCCAAGACCCGCTAAGGGCGAGCGAAGCCCCAGCCGCATCCACGGAAACGCCGCGGCCCTGATTCCGATGCTACCCGTCGCAGAAATTGACGGCATTATCCCCGCCCGGATGGGTTCGACCCGGCTGCCGGGCAAGGCGCTGCGGCCGATCGCGGGGGTGCCGATGATCGAACGCGTCTATCGCGGCGCGCGGGCCTGCGGGCGGCTGCGGCAGGTGTGGGTTGCGACCGACGCGGAGGAAATCGCCGCCTATTGCCGCGGGCGCGAGATTCCGGTGCAGATGACGGCAACGACGCACCGCTCGGGCACCGACCGCGTGCTGGAGGCGGCCGAGCGGCTGGGATCGCGGGCGGTGGTGAACATCCAGGGCGATGAGCCGATGGTGAGGGCGGAGATGCTGGAGCGGCTGATCGAGGCGCTCTTTGCCCGGCCGGAAATCGAAGTGGCCACGCTGCGCACGCCGCTGCGGGCGGAGGTGGCGGAGGAGCCGGGCACGGTGAAAGTCGCCTGCGACGGCGAGGGGCGGGCACTGTATTTTTCCCGCGCGGCGATTCCATACGCCCGCGATGCGAACGCGACGCCGCGGCGGTGGAAGCACCTGGGCTATTACGCCTATTCGCTGGCCGCGCTGCGGCGGTTCACGCAATGGCCGGCGGGCGAGCTGGAAGCCAGCGAGCAACTGGAACAACTGCGGTTTCTGGAAAACGGGACGGCGATCATAGCCGCCACGACGGAACACGACACCATCGGCGTGGACACGCTGGAAGACTGGGAACGGGCGGAAAAACGGCTGGCGAAAGCTGACCTCATGAATTCATGAAGCATTCCGGATTCGCAGCCATTTCAAGTAAGCTGGAGCCATGGCGAAGGAAACCATTGCCGTGGCGGGCGCGGGCACGATGGGCGCGGGCATTGCCCAAGCGGCGGCGCACGCGGGGCTGGAAGTGCTGCTCTATGACAGCCTGCCCGAAGCCTGGCCGCGGGCGCGGGCGGCGATCACGCGCGGGCTGGAGCGCGAACGGGAGCAGGGCCGGCTGACGGCGGGACAGCCGGAGACGATTGTGGCGCGGATTCATCCGGTGACGCGGCTGGAGGAGCTGGCGGCGGCGGGGCTGGTGATTGAAGCCGTGCCGGAAAAACGCGAGCTGAAACGGGAGCTGTTTCGCCAACTGGACGGAATCCTGGCGCCGGAAGCGATTCTGGCCAGCAATACCTCGTCCATTTCCATCACCGAGCTGGGCGCGGCGACGGGACGGCCGGAGCAATGCATCGGGATGCATTTCATGAACCCGGTGCCGCTGATGGCGCTGGTCGAGGTGATTCGCGGGCTGGCCACCAGCGACGCCACCACGGAAGCGGTGCGCGCGCTGGCGCGGCGGATGGGCAAGACTCCGGTCGAGGTGCGGGATTTTCCGGGTTTTGTTTCCAACCGGGTGCTGATGCCGCTGATCAACGAAGCCATATTCTGCGTATTTGAAGGCGTGGCCACGCCCGAGGCCGTAGATGACGTGATGCGGCTGGGCATGAACCATCCCATGGGCCCGCTGAAGCTGGCCGATCTGATCGGCCTGGATGTGTGCCTCGACATTATGGAAGTGCTGCACCGGGAGCTGGGGGAAGATAAATACCGCCCCTGCCCGCTGCTGCGCCAGATGGTGGCGGCCGGCCGATTCGGCCGGAAAACCCGGCAGGGGTTTTATCGCTACGAAGGCAAGAAATAAAAGCATATTGAAAAATGCCGATCGCATTGAAATCCTGAACGCGAAGCAGGGAATGAGCAGATTCGTCGAGGCGATGCATTTTTCCATGCGATCCGCCCATATGACCGCAACCGGTCGTGCCGGAGGCGCGGGTTCAATGGCAATATATGGGGAAGCTGGAAAAAAGTTGCGAAGCATTCCCCGGCATTCCCTCCCATGCGACAGCGCCGGCGCCAACGCGTTTTGCTTGCACCGGCCGCGATTGCGGCCGGCCTGAGCCTGGGCCTGAGCCTTGCCTGCGCCGCGCAGCAGAGCCTGCTGGTGCTGCGGCAGCGGGTTTATCTGCCGCAGGATGGAGTGGCGCTGAACCTGCGCACGGGATGGGTGGCGTGGCGGTTTCCCAGTTTTCAAGGCAACAGCTACAGCCGCCACGGGGTGCTGATCGTGGCCTACCTGGCGCAGGAAAATCCCAGGCTGCATATATACGGCACCCGTGTCTGCCGGCTTGATCCGCATTCCGGAGCGGCGCTGTGGTGCCGCCTGGAGCTGGATTATGCCGGCGGCTGGCTGGGCAGCGAGGCGCAGCATTTTTATCTGCTGCATACTTCCCGGCTGGATATTCTGCGGGCGGCAACCGGAGAGCGGCTGCGCTCGATGAACCTGCCCGATACGGGCGAAATCAGCAGCGGGCCGCTGGCCCAGGGCGGGCTGGCCGTGATTGCGAAGCACCGCGGCTATACGCGGGGATGGGAGTACCGCGCCGCCTGGCGCCAGCCCTGGCAGCAGCGCTGGAACATCGGCGTACAGCTGATCGTACGGGCGGGCAATGCCATGCTGTATGCGCCGCGCCAGGGCGAGCTGTGGAGAATGGGCGACAGCCGACCCTTCTGGGCGCTGCCCGCGCCGTTCGGACAGTGGCATTATCCCCGCATTCAGGTTGACCGCCATGGCTTCTGGCTGAGCAGCCGAAGACGGGGCGGGAGTGGAACTGCCGCCGGGCTGATCGCGGGCGGCCGCGTGGGAGGGAAGGTCTGGACACGCACCTGGCAGGGGGCGCGGCCGCGCGCCTGGCTGGATGGAAAATCCATTGCCCTGCTGCGGCCGCTCGCCGCGGCGCCGGGGGAGATGCCCACGACCCAAATCGAAAGCCGCCGGCTGAAAAATGACCGCCGGCGCTGGCAGGTGATGGTGCCCGGCGGCTACCGGCAGATTTTGCGCGGGCCGAAAAGCTGGCTGCTGTGGGGCGGCAAGTACGGGATGGCGCTGCTGGACAAAAAGCACGGACGGCTGCTGTGGCGGCTGACAGGGCAGCATTTGCAGCCGATGGGAATGTCGGCGAAATACCTGGTCGGCTGGGACAAAAATTATCTGGAATGCTGGGCGCTGGGGGCGCGGATGCTGCTCTGGCGGGTGCGCTTCCGGCTGGTCGGGCCGAGGCAGGTACTGACTCCGGCGGGCGGACAACCGAAAAGCAAAAAGAATCCATCCATTTCGGTTCATCACGCCGGAGCACCGGGAAAAGCGGGGCTATAAAACTCCGGCATTCACGCTCGGATTTCCGCAAACGCCATGTTCCAAAACGGGAAAAAACGGAGGAAAAAATACTTGTTTGACTTTCGCTAAAGTTTCGCTATGCTGGGTTGTGCTCCGGGGATAGGGGGAAAGGAATTCATGGCCATGGCTGACGACCGCACACGCGCCATAGACGCCGCGCTCTCGCAAATCGAAAAACAATTCGGCAAAGGCTCGATCATGCGGCTGGGCAGCCACGACTCGATCGGGCCGATCGCCGTGATCTCCACCGGCTCGCTGGGGCTGGATGCGGCCCTGGGAGTGGGCGGGATGCCGCGGGGGCGGGTGATCGAGATCTTCGGGCCGGAATCGTCGGGCAAGACCACGCTGGCGCTGCAGGTGGTGGCGGCGGCGCAGAAGCAGGGTGGACTGGCGGCCTTTATTGACGCCGAGCACGCGCTGGACCCGGGGTACGCGCGCAAGCTGGGCGTGAACGTGGACGAGCTGCTGGTTTCACAGCCCGATTTCGGCGAACAGGCGCTCGAGATCGCCGAGTCGCTGGTGCGCTCGGGCGCGATTGACGTGCTGGTAGTGGATTCGGTGGCGGCGCTGGTGCCCAAGGCCGAGCTGGACGGGGAGATGGGCGATTCGCACGTCGGGCTGCAGGCGCGGCTGATGTCGCAGGCGCTGCGCAAGCTGACCGGGATTGTGTCGAAGTCGCGCACCTGCCTGATCTTCATCAACCAGATCCGGGAAAAAATCGGGGTCATGTTCGGCAACCCGGAGACTACGACGGGCGGGCGGGCGCTGAAGTTCTACTCCAGCGTGCGGGTGGATATCCGCCGGATTGCGGCGATCAAAGACGGGGATGCGGTGATGGGCAACCGCACCAGGGCCAAGGTGGTGAAAAACAAAGTCGCCGCACCGTTCCGGGAGGCCGAGTTCGAC
>JAKATS010000314.1 GCA_021818645.1 Acidobacteriota bacterium
CCGATCTCCTTTACCGCGCTCTCGGGCCGGGGCGCCCTATGGATCGGCCTGACCGGTCTGGCGGGTGCTGGACTGGGGCTGCGCTGGCCTGAATATTCGCTATGGATCTGGCTGGCGGCCGCGCCCATCGGCATCGCCATCGGTCTGGGAGCGACCTTTGTGAAGGCGCGGAGGGCGCGGGTGCTGGCCCGTCCGGTGCGGAAATTTTTTCTTCAGTTGGCGCCGCCCTGGGCGGCCGCGGCGCTCTTGACAGTGGTGCTGACCCGGCGGGGCGAAGCCGCGCTTTTGCCGGGACTGTGGCTATTGCTATATGGTGTGGGTATGGCAGCGAGCGGCGCCATGTCGGTGCGCGCCATCGCGGTCACGGGCATGATTTTTATGCTGCTCGGCGGGCTGGCGCTGGCGGCCTCGCCCGGTGAAGCGAATACGGGCTGGGTGCGGGGCGATCTGTTTCTGGGCCTGGGATTCGGCGGTGTGCATCTGGGCCTGGGTGCATGGATCTTCAGGAGGCATGGTGGGTAAGGGCATAGCCACGCAAAGAGCCCGCTCGCGCGAGGCGGAGCGGCAGGATATGGAGCGGGTTGAAGTACTCGGCAAATCCACGCCGGCTGCTCCACACCGGGATCGTCTGCTGCACGAGCACACGCGGCTGCTGTTAGCCAGCGCGCTGGCCGGCACGGAGAAACTCAGCTTTACCGAATTGAAACAAGTACTGGATGTTACCGATGGCAGCCTGAGTGTGCATGCCCGCAAGCTCGAGGAAGCCGGCTACATTGAATGCCGCAAGAGCTTTGCCGGGCGCGTGCCGCGCACGGAGTACCGGTTGACTGCGGCGGGCCGGCGTGCGCTGGAAAAATATCTGGATCATATGGAGGCGCTGATCCGTGCCGCACGCATGGATCACACTCGAGCCAGGCGTTAAGCGCCCTGCAGGTGAGGAGCAATCTATGACGGTCAATTCCAATCCTAAACCCACGGACACGGCTTCCGGCGCATCGGGCATCGCGGGATGGATTTTATTGGCCGGTATCGCGGCAGGCGTCGCCGGAGATGGATTGCTGCGGGCCGGTCCCATCGGCGTCAACGTGCTGCTATGGATCGGATTGCTGGCCGGCCTGGCATTGTGGCTGGCGCGGAAGCGGCCGGTGATGTCCCGGCGTGATGATGGCCTGGCCGCGGCTGCCATGATTCTTTGTGCCGCCGTGTTCGCCTGGCGCACCGATCCCCGCCTGCTGTTTATTGAACTCTTCGCCATGGGCGCGCTTCTGGCCGTGGCCATGCTGCGCCAGTCGCTCTCATTCCTGACTCAGGCTGGGGGATGGTCCTGCCTGCAGGGTATTTGGCGCACCGGGTTCAGCGTAGCATTCGGGCCGCTGGCGCTGATGGGCGAGGATATCTCCTGGCGCACTATGTTTCATGGACGCGGCTGGCGGCGCGCGCTGCCGGTCGCCACCGGGTTATTGATCGCACTGCCGCTGCTGTTAATTTTCGGCGGCTTGTTGGCCCATGCCGATCCGGTGTTTGCGGGTTGGCTGCGGGCCCTGGCACCGATGCGCCTGCCGGTGTTGATATCGCATCTGATCCTGATCGCGTTTTTTGCCTGGATCACCGCCGGCTATCTGCGTGGCATGCTGCTGCGGCCGCCGCTGGATTTACCTTCCGTATGGCAGCCGCGGCGAGCCCCCGTTGGCGCGCGTGAACTGGGCATCGCGCTATGGGCCGTGAATGGCTTATTTCTGGCGTTTGTGGTGGCGCAGTTTCGATATTTTTTTGGCGGCGCGCATGAAGTCATGGTCACCCCCGGACTGACCTATGCCGCTTACGCCCGGCAGGGATTTTTTGCTTTATTTGCCGTCGCGGCGCTGGTCGTGCCGCTGCTGCTGGCCATGGCGGAACTGCAGAAATATACAGATGAGCCGCGCCCCAGCCGATTGGTCTTTCGCGCACCGGCCCTGGTGATGCTGGGGCTGGTTTTCATCATCATGGCTTCAGCGCTCGCGCGCATGCGGTTTTATGAACAAGCCTATGGGCTGACGGAGCGGCGCATGTACGCGACTCTGTTCATGTTCTGGCTGGGTGCGGTTTTAATCTGGCTGGGCATGACGGTGCTGCGCGGCCGGCGCGGATTTCTGGCCGGGGTTTTCGCCAGCGGTCTGCTGCTGGCCTGGGCCTTGCCGGTCATCAATCCCGCCGG
Source organism: Acidobacteriota bacterium (assembly GCA_021818645.1). Classification (GTDB taxonomy): domain Bacteria; phylum Acidobacteriota; class Terriglobia; order Terriglobales; family SCQP01; genus JAKAZV01. The sequence goes on from JAKATS010000314.1 coordinate 2,195, forward strand.
GCGCGTGGCCCAGGTGGATCTGGCCCGTGCGGCGCGGGGGCAAAAGCTGGATGCCGGCTATCTCGCCGGGCTGGGTCCGGACGCCATGCCGGTTCTGGCCGCCGGTCTGCCCCGGCTGCCGCTGCCTGCCCGCTGTGCTGTGCTGCAAGGCATGCAGACTCGTTGGCGGATTTCCGCCCGCTTCCGCCATCGGGCCGACTGGCGAATCTGGAATGTAGCGCGGCAATCCGGATGGCGGCTGGAGAAAAGCACCCTGGCCGGCCTGCCCGGCTTGGGCTGCGGGAAAATACTGGGGGCAAAAAATCCGTAAGATTTCACGCGCCCAGCAGGCGCATGCAGGCTTTGAACAACGGCTCAAATTCCCTCGCCGTGCCCTGGGCCAGGGCCGCGGTCAGGGTTTTTTCCGCGGCCGGCCGGGCATAGCCCAGATTCATCAGCGCGGAGATGACATCGACATCGGGTCCAATGGCCGCCGCCGTCGCTGGTTCCGTGCCGGCCGGCAATTTATCCCGCAGTTCCATTACCAGCCGTTCGGCGGTTTTTTTGCCCACCCCGGGAATTGCGGTCAGCCGGCCCAGATCGCCGCTGCGAATCGCTTGCGCCAATTCATCAGCCGGCACACCGGAGAGAATGGCCAACCCCAGTTTGGGTCCAATGCCATTGACGCTGATCAGTTTTTCAAACAGCTGTTTTTCCTGGGCGGTAAAAAACCCGAAGAGCTGCAGCGCGTCTTCCCGGACGTGGGTATAGATCCGCAAACTCACCAGTTCAGCCGTTCCGGCGGGAAGCTGGGCAAAACTCGACACCGGCATCAGCACTTCATAGCCCACGCCATTCACCTCGATCACCACTCTTCCCGGAGCGCGTTCGATAATAATGCCGCGCAGATAACCGATCATGACGGGGCCTCTTGTAAGAGCATATCTGGCATTGTAAAGGAAGCGATCAAGCCTTCTTCCGCAGCCATCTTCAGAAAGCGCCGCAACCCTTCCAGATGGTCATTCTGCAGCCGGTGTTCAAGGTTATACCGGAGATAATGGGTGATTTCAGCTTCCGGAATTTCCAGGCGCCGGCTCCAGTCGCGGCTGAGCTCGTGCACGTGGGCAAATCCCTCGGTGCGGGCCCGCACCAGTCTTTGCGTCAGCCAGACGGCATCCGCCGGGTTGGGAAAAGCTTTTCGGCGCACCGCCCAGAGCGCGAATACGAACGGCAACCCGGTCCAGGCATGCCATTCCGCGGCCAGATCGAGCACGCGGCAGCCCTCAGCCTCGGCTTCGCCTCCCAGTTGCAGCCGCAGCGCCGGATCGCCGATCAGCAGCCCGGCATCGGCTGCGCGCAGCATGGCGCGCCAATCCGGCGCGGCTTCCTGGGTCAGGACCTGGGCCCCATACCGGCGGCGCAGCAGGATCTGCGCCAGCGCGGCGGACGTGCGTGAAGAGTGGTCCAGTTGCAGGGTGCGAATTTTTTCCGGTTCGCGGCGGCTGATGAGCAGAATGCTGCGTACCTGAGCCCGGGCGGCGATGCACAATTCCGGCAACGCCGCCAGTCCGGGGATGCGGGCCATTTCGATCACCGGAATCAGGCCCAGATCGGCCTCGCCGCTGCGCAGACGGTCGGCGCATTCCGAGGGCACACTGGCAATCATGCGCAGCCGGGGTTCGCGTTCCAGTCCCCAGAGCAGCGGCGCTGTATTCAAAAAACTGATCGCCGCCACGCGCCATGACGCGAGCCTATCGGGCGGCTCTGGATGAAGTTCAGGTTTCAAGGCGTTATTTGTAATCGCTGCTCATTTTAATTTTCCTTGATTTCACCCGAACTTACATGATGCAGATTTGTTCACCGCCGGAATTTTTCCGTTTCCTGTATTCTTAATCCGATGCCGCATCGTGTTCTCTGCGTCACCGCACATCCCGATGATGAAGCCGGCAATTTCGGCGGCACACTGGCCAAACTGGCTGCGGGCGGCGCCCGCAGCCACTTAATCTGCCTCACCGGCGGTGAAGCTGCTCGCAACCGGGGAGCAGCCCGATCCGACCAGGAACTCATTCAATTGCGCACCGCGGAGTTGGCTGCGGCCTGCCGTATTTTGGATATTCATCAGCATGAGATTTGGGATTTGCCCGATGCCGGCCTGAAGCGGGTGAATTTCCATGCTGTCGCCAGCCGTCTGGCTCTGGCCATTCGCCGCTGGCGGCCTCATGTTCTTTTCACCTTTGGCCCGGAAGGCAGTTTTACGGCTCATCCTGACCATGCCATGGCCGGTCTGCTGGCCACTGCGGCGTTTCACTGGGCGGGTTCCATCCGTTATTTGGCGGAAGATGTGAATGCCGACCATGCCAACGCCGCCCCGCCACCTGCGTATGCTTGCCCGCGGCTTTTTCATGCTACCGGGCTGCTGTCGCCGCCCGGACTGCCAGTCGTGCTGCCCGGGCCGCCTGATCTGGTCTGTGATGTACGGCCCTACCTCGAGCGCAAGCGCGCGGCCTTTCACTGCCATCAGACGCAGGCGCCGCTGTTTCCACGCGTGGACGCATATCTGGCCGGCGGCGGCGGCCGTGAATACTTCCATCTGGCTGCTGCCCCGCTCGGATTCGACCGCCGGCAGCTCGAATCCGGCGATCCATTGGCCGGCGTGCCCGCGGAATAGCCTCGCCCGGGCTGCGATAAAATGAAATCAGCGTGCTGGAAAAACTGCGACAATTCGCCGCCCGTTATGACGAGCTGACCGCTCAACTGGCCTCGCCCGACATTACTGCCGATAGTGCGCGATTCCAGAAGACAGCCAAGGCGCATGCCGAGCTCTCCGAAATTGTTGCGCGTTACCGGGAATATGAGGAAGTGCTTCAGGGCATT
>JAKATS010000054.1 GCA_021818645.1 Acidobacteriota bacterium
CAATGCCTGGACCAATGTCAAAGCATGGCCGAGCATCAGGAATTTTCCCGCAAACTGGCCGGCTTTGCCCAGCGCGCAAAAGAGGCCGTGGGCGCCAGGCAAGCTGGAGAATCCCCCCTGGGAGAAGTGATCTATGCCGGAGGCGACGATTTTCTCGCCTTTGTGCCGCTTGACACCGCGCTGGACGCGGCCAAAGCCGTGCATCAGGCATTTCGAGAATCCGGATTGCCTCATCCGGCCAGCCTCAGCATCGGCCTTGTGATTGCCCATGCCCAGGAAGATCTCACCGCGGTGGTTGAGTCGGCGGAGGCGGCATTGAAAGTGGCCAAAAATAAGTATGGCCGCGACGCGCTGGCGATTCAGGTGCGGCGGCGCGGCGGCGTGCCGTTTATCGCGGGCGGAAAATGGGATTCATTCCCCGGAGAGTTGCGGCAGATCATTCAGGCCTATGAAGCGCAGGAAGTTCCTTTCGGGCTGGGTTATGAATGGCGCGAGCTGGCGGAACGCTGCCGCCGCGCACAGGTCCCCGGCGGGATTGTGGGCTCCATGGCGGCAGCGGTGCTGGACAAAAAATCCGCAAGCGCCGGCCTGCGGCTGCGGCCCCTGACGGCGCGAATTCAATCCGCGGATGATTTGCGGAATCTGGCCGATCTGCTGGTTCTGGCCAAGGCATTTTTCAGTCCTCCGGTTCAGGAATCCGCGCCGGACACGTCCGCCGAGGAAACAACGGCATGACCCCGATTGCACGCATCATTCAGCTTCGCGATCCACTCATCTGTGGCGATGGCCGGCCGTTCGCGGCCGGCCTGCGCGGGCGCACCGGCGGCTGGCCGCATCCCTCGCTGCTGGCCGGCACGGCCCGCACCCAGCTCATCCTGCCGGATGAATTTGACGCGCAAGGCCGCATCAGCCATGAAATCAATCAGCGATTACTGCAGGTGCGGCTCGCCGGGCCCGTGCCGGCCTGGAGAAATGGCGATCAAACCTGGCAACCGGCCTTTCCCGCGCCCGCCGACGCCCTGCCGGCCAGGCCCGAAAAGAAAAGTGAGAGCGTGGAATACCACCCTCTGCGTCCCTGCAAAACTCTTCCCGCCGGCGCCGGCATGGATTCCATTTCTCCTGAATTGAGACTTTACCCGTTGCTGGCCCAAAATCCCCCGGCGGGAAAACCGCCCGCGCAACTGCCGCGTTTCTGGAAACTCAGCGCCTTCCGGCAATGGCTGGAAACGAGTGCTGGCCAAAGCCGTGCCTGGGCGCCGTCAGATTGCCTGATGGAGCCGCTCGCGGGCTCGCGCACCCATGTCAGCGTGAATTTCGAATCGCAAACCGCCGAAGAAGGCCTGCTGTTTTCCACTGAGTCGCTGGATTTTGGCCCGATCATTGCTGCCGGCGATGCCGAGGAACAACCCGGACAATCTGAACGGCCCGAACTGGCGCTTTTTTGCCGTTTGAGCCTTCCTCCCGGCCTGGATGCCCAGCGGCTGCGCGGCGCCATCCCGATGGGCGGCGAAGGCCGGCTCACGCTCTGGGAAGATTCACCCGATCTGCTCTCCGATTTTCAGCCTTCCAAGGACCTGCTGGCGCAAATCCGCTCTGCCCGCCGTTTGCGGCTGAGCCTGCTGACGCCGGCGTGGTTCCAGCACGGCTGGCTGGCGGAATGGATGAAGGCCGGTCAATGGTCCTGGCCCGGCGGCTCGCGTTTGCCGATGCGCCTGATTGCCGCCGCCGTGCCCCGGCCCGTCCCGATCAGCGGCTGGGATCTGTTTTTGCATCAACCCAAACCCACGCGCTGGCTGGCGCCGGCCGGCGCGGTGTATTTTTTTGAACTGCCCGAGGGCGCAAGCGAAGAGCAGCTTCGCCAGCTTTGGCTGGCCGCGGTCAGCGATGAAATGCCGAAAGAGCGCAGTTTCCGGCAGGATGGCTTCGGGCTGGCGGTTTTCGGCGCCTGGGATTATACGTCCGCAATGTGAGGAAAAACCATGCCTGAGGCACTCTGCTTTATTCATGCCCTGACCTCGGTCCACGCCGGCGCCGGCCAGGGAATTGATGCCATTGATTTGCCCATCGCCCGCGAGCGCGCGACCGCGCTGCCGTTTATTCCCGGCAGCAGCCTGAAAGGCTGCCTGCGCGACCGCGCGCAGCAGAATCCGGACATATCCGATGCCGACCGGCGGGCCATCTTCGGCGGCGAAAAACCCGGCGCCAACGGCGAAGCCGCCGCCGGCCCCGCGGCCGGTGCCATCAGCGTGGGGGATGCGCAGTTGGCGCTGTTTCCGGTGCGCTCGCTGGCCGGCACTTTTGTCTGGGCCACCTCGCCATTTCTGCTGCTGCGCCTGCGGCGCGATGCCCAGGCCGCGGGGCTCCATGGCTTGCCGGCCATCCCGCAGCCCGCCGCTGGTCAGGCCGAGATGGCCCATAAAATGCCCTTGATTTTAACCAATAAGTTAATTCTGGAAGAATACGATCTGACCGCAAACACATCATCGCCAGATGCGGAAAGCTGGGCTGCCTGGCTGGCCGGAAAATTATTTCCCCAAAGCGAAGATGCGGACTTTCGCGACGCCCTGCAGCAACGGCTGGTGATCTTGTCCGATGCCACTTTATTTTCCCTGGCCCGCACCGCCACCGAAATCCAGGCGCATATCGCCATGGATAAAAACACCGGAACGGTGCAGGATGGCGCCCTCTGGTATCAGGAATCATTGCCCGCCGAAACGGTTCTGGTCAGCCTGCTGCGCGCGGCGCCGCGCAAGGGGCGCGGGCTGAGCGGCGAGGAAATCTTGAACCTCTTGCTCCCCGGAGACCAGACCCTGCAAATCGGCGGCAAAGCCGGCACGGGCCAGGGCTGGGTGCGGATCGCGCGAGCCGGAGGTGCGGCATGAGCGCGCAGCAGGCTCAAACTCTCGACCAGAAAATGGCCCAGACCGCCCGGCAGACCGTGAGCCGCCGAAAAGGCAAAGATTATCGCAACGCCTGCGAAGCCTTGCCGCCGCTGCTGATGCAGTGCGGATTGCTACCGGTGCTGGCATGGCTGGGATCCAGCAAACAAACATGCCTGAAAGAATTGCGAGAGGACATGCTGCAGCATTTATCCAATCTGGGTTACGGCAAAAATTCCGCAATTGAACACTGGCTGCGGGAGGCTTCCTCGGCTGAATATCAGGTCTGTTTCGAACTCGCCCTCCGCGCCGCGGTCTGGCAAAAGCGCATGGCCAAGGCGCTGATTCCCAAAGAAAGCACATCTGAAAACACCGGAGCCTAAGCCATGCCGCAAACAGCCGCCGCCACAAAATCTGAGGCCACAGGCAGCCTGCGCAAGGTATTTGCCGCAGCCAATGCCGGCGAACTCAAAACCGCCCACCGCGGCCTGCTGCTCGATAAATTCGCGGGTCTTTACGGGAATCCCAACCAGGAAACCGCGGCGGTGCGCGATGTTTGCTCGCGGAAATGGCGGCAAGGGCAAGATGCGCTTTACCCCGCGGCCTTTGCGCGCTGGGAAAAACTCTGGAGCGCCCGGGAAGATTGCCTGCATTTTCGGGCCCAGGCGGGCGCGCCCCTGGCGGTGGGCCACGGCGCCAAAGGCATTCTTCATGGCGGCATCCGGCTGCAGCATAGCTATGGCTTGCCGCTGATTCCCGGCAGCGCCATTCGCGGCGCCCTCAGCAATTATATTCATCGGGCATTAGGCTCGAAAGATGCGCAGTGGCTGGCCGGCGAGATCAAAAACGGAAAAATCGTCACCCCGCAGGGCGCCTGTCACGCGTTTCTATTCGGCAACAGCGAAGAAGCCGGGCGGCTGATGATGCAGGATGCCTGGTGGAGTCCAAAAGATCATTTTGCTCCTCTCCGCGCCGATGTCATCACTCCCCATCATGCCGATTATTATGCGGGGGAAGCGCCGCCGCTGGAAACCGATGAGCCGGTTCCCGTCGCCATTCCCACCCTTCCGCCGCAAGCCGAATTTTTATTTGTGCTGCAAATCAGGCATTGTGAAAATTGTGAAAACAGCCGGAAGTGGCTTGAAATAGCCGCCTTGCTCCTGCGGCATTGCCTGCGCGACCACGGCCTGGGCGCGAAAACCTCCCAGGGCTACGGGCGTTTCATCCTCGATGAAGAGAATATCACGCGTCAGCTCAGGGAAAACGCCGAAAAGAAACGCCAGGAACAGTTACAACGGGAGCAGGCAGCGGCGCAGCAAGCGCGCCTCGCCGGCCTGGATGAGTTGTCACGGGAATTGCTGGAATTATCCGGCGGCGCGCCTTATAACATTCCGTTATTGGTGGAAAAATTAACTGGCACCCACTGGAGCGGGGAGCGCCGGACCGCCGTCGCGGAGCGGCTGAAAGAAATCATGCGGGAAGGGAAAAAATGGAACCTGACCGGCAAGCCGGAAAAAGATAAATACGTAAAGCGCAGTCTTGGCATTCAATCCATTCTCGATGCGGCCGCAGGCAAATCTTAACCGCCATGGCCACCCTCCTGATCAGCCGTCATCCCGGAGTTGCCGCCTGGGTCCATCGTCAGGGCTATCGCGTGGACCGCGAGATTGAACATCTTGAGCCGGACGCCATCCGGCAAGGCGATGTGGTCATCGGCATTCTGCCGTTTCAAATGGCGGCCGAAGTCTGCCGGCGCGGCGCGCGGTTTCTGGCCCTGATTCTTGATCTGCCCCTGAACGCCCGCGGACGCGAGCTCTCGCCCGAGGAGATGGAGGGCTTTGGCGCGCGCCTGATGGAATATCAGGTCACCGCGCTTGAGCCCGGCCGCGCTACGCTCCCGGCGAAGGAAGCCGCATCCGGCCCGGCCGAACCGGAGGCGCCGTCCCGGGAACAGGCGGGCGAAAAGATCCTGCTGACTTTTCTGGGCACCTCCAGATATGTCCCGACCACATATTGTTTCGCGGACCGGCAATTCCCGGCCCGGTTCAGCGCGCCGGCGGTTTGTGATTTTTTGAAACCGGCGCGGGTGCTGGCGGGATTAACCCCGGATGCCGCCGGACATGACAATTGGAAAGAATTGCGGAATGAATTGCAT
>JAKATS010000051.1 GCA_021818645.1 Acidobacteriota bacterium
ATCTCCGGCCTATGACCGTGTCTATCTCGCTTTTGGCGATGGCCGCGTTGGCCTCGGTCTTCCTGCATCTTACGACGGAGTCAATCTCGATCCCATGGCTCTCGCTGCGCCGTCCGGCTCCTCCACCGTAGCTGATTCCGGCACGCCCGGCAACGTCTGTGCCGGCTTGCGCTACGGCATCGTGATGTATCAGACCCGTTCCGGCTACATCTCCGCCCCTCAGGCGCCCTTTAGCTGGACCGCCGTCGGCGGGCAGCAGGTCACCGTCGGCAATCTGCCCATCGGTCCCGCCCAGGTGGTGGCCCGGATCGTGGCCTTCACTCTGGCCGGTGGTTCCAGCGCCGGACCCTATTTCGCCATCGGCGCCGCGCAGACCCTGAATGGCGTCAGCGAAACTGCCACCATCGTCAACGATAATGTCACCACCACCGCGACCTTTAACTTTGACGATACGTTTCTCGCCGCCTCTACCGATTACACTGCGAATTTCCGCAAGATCGTTTTGCCCGCGCAGGCCGGCGTTCTTTTCTCGCCCACCACCCAGCGTCTGTTGTGGTGGGGCCAGTCCGGCCAGCCCAGCCAGCTCACCATCAGCCAGGCCGCCGATCCGGAAACTTATTACGGCGATACCGGCCTGGTAATGGTCGGCGAAAATGACGGCCAGCGCCTCACCGCATGCTTTGAATTCAAAGGCCAGATCTTTGCCGCCAAGCAGGATTCCCTCTATGTGGTCATCCCCTCCCCGGGCGATCCCGCAACCTGGGCGGTCAGTCTCTATAACAACCGCATCGGCATTTGCGGCCCCCGCGCCTTCGATCTCTGCGGTGACTTCGTCGCCTGGGCGCATCCTACCGGCTTTTATGTTTTCGACGGCTCCGATCCCATCCAGGTCAGCCTGGAAATTCAGAACCTATGGCAGCGTATCAACTGGACCCAGGCGCATCGTATCTGGATTCATATTGACGTGCAGAATCAGGAAGTTCGCATCGGCGCCCCGCTCGACGATGCGCTGCTGCCCAATATCGTCTTCAAGGTCAATTATCAGGAGGGCTGGAAAGCGCCCGTCATTTTCAGCCCCTTCACCGGAGATGAGCGCGCTTATCCCGGCCGCAAATGGTCGCTTGACGATATACCCGCTACCGGCGCTTATGAAATCGTTCGTCCGCTCGTTCCTTCCGGGGCGATGAATCCAGCAGGATTCTCCAGTGCCCTGCCCGTTATGGGCGTGCCGGGCGAGCTTTCCCGGCGGCAGATTCTGTTGACATCCGCCAACGCCGATGGCGCCGTCAGCTATCTCGACCCCGCTTCCTGTTCCGATAACGGCCGGCCCATCCCGTCCTGGTATCAGACTTCGTATTTGTCTCCCACTCAGGCCCAGCTTGGCGCTTCTGTCGGCATTCAAAGCCTCGCTGCGGTCACCCTCACCGCTCGCGGCCAGGGCCGGCTCCAGGTCACGGCCTTGCCCAACACTTCTTCTTCTCTGTCCCGCAACTCCGGTTTAAGTGCCGGCTCGCTGCTCGCCCCTCCCGCCGGACTGGCGGCCGAATCCTCGTTCGGTCATGGTCCGCAGCCGCAAATTTTTCGTCCGCTTGATCTATCCCCCGCCGCGCAGGCTGACTTCAAAATCGGCTCGCGCCTGAATGCCGAGCGCATCTCACTGCGTTTTGCCAATGCTCCCGATCCCGGCGCTGGCTTCGAGCTCAGCGCCGCCTGCGCCTGGATGCGCACCGTCTGGCGCTCGCGTCCCTGAGTTTTTGTTCTGTTCATGAATCCGGCTTCGCCGTGAACTTTTAACCAACCGATTCATAATTCTTATGCCGTTACCTCGTCAGCATTTCTTGCAGCTTCGCTCGAAAGATCCCGAAACGTATCGGGGAATTTCGGAGCTGATGGATTATGTCGAAGCCATCTCCCGCTCCCTGAATCTTGATCCCCGGCCCGCGCCTCAAACCGCGCCCGACTCCAGTCCGGTCCCCTTGCCCGCTTCGTTTCAGGTGACCGGCGCCGATGGCCATTACCAGATCACCGTCGCCAACCACCCCGCCAATTCGCAGCCTGTGCTGCATGAAATTGCTTCGTCGTCGAACCTTAACTTCGATTTATCCGGCGGAGTCGCCGTTCTGGGTCCCGACCCGCGTACCAGTTGGACAGTGGCCAATCCGGCATCCACACGCTATTGGCGGCTGCGCTCCTGCTTTCTCGGCTCCGGCTTCAATGCGCCGCAATGGTTTACCCTGCCCAATGCATCGGGCCCGTCGGCCGTCGCCGCCGGCGTCTTACGCGCAAGTTCCACGGCGGCCCGCACCCAACATTCGGCTAACTACGTCACCGTCAGCGCCGAATATGTACCCGCAGGTCAGATATTGGCCAATGGTGATACCAGCGACGGCACGCCCACGCTCAACTGGACGTCCGCTTCGATTACGTTCAACGGAGGATCTACCCCGCAGACATTGCCCAAAACCACCCTCCGCGGCCTCGCCGCCAATACCACCTATGCCGTCGCGTGGAATACGGCTACGCAGCAGGTTCAATACTCGACCGATGGCGGCCAGCTTCTTTCCGACAGTCTTGTCTATCTGGCTACCGTCACCACTCCCGCCGCTTCCGGCGGCGCCGCCAGTTTTGCCGGCGGCGGATCCACTGCTCTCGGCGTCGCCGGCAACTCCGGCCGTTATTCCTACACCTGAGGATCAATGATGTTGTTTCAATCTTTTCATTTGATTTGACTCGATCCATGGAAGAAGTTGCATGACATCTGCCTATACATTTCGACCCCTTCGCCCCAGCGATGAATCCTTGCTGCGCGCCATTCACGCTCGTCAGCGCCGATCCACCGGGTTCGAATATCCATGGCCGGATCTATTCCGCGATCCCAACTACTACCGGGTGCTGGTCTGCGAGCGCGAAGGCCGGGTCGAAGGCTGTATCGTGGCCCATGCCACTACGGAAATGTTCCTCATCGCGGACCGGCCCCGCATGCTGCGGGCTCTGACCCGCCATAAACCGGGATTGGAAGCGTTTATGCGCCGCGCCGGAGCTGACGAAATTCACGCCTTCGTGCCCCGTTCCCTGCTTTCCCGCATGCGCTCCTGGCTCGCGCGCATGGGTTTTCGTCCCTCGTCTCCCCGCTGCATCATCTTCTACCGCGAACTTTGATGTTTCCTGTTTCGGCAAATTCGTCCGTCATCGATCAACATTCATCAGTTTTATTTCACCCGCAAAAGGATTCCCTCCATGGCACGTGGCGATAAACAGCTCTTCAATCAGCAGCAAGGTCAGCAATTGGCCTGGAACTCCGGCCTTCTTCATCAGGCATTGGGCGAGAATACCGCCGCCTATAACTCGTTAATGCCGCAGCTTCAGTCCATTCTTGCCCACCCCGGCTATTCCGATGCCGATAAACAGGCCATGCTCGACTCCATGGACTCGGCTCTCGGCGGCGCCTATGGCGATGCCCAGAATCAGCTCGCCGGCCGGGCCGCGCTCACCGGCAACTCGGCCGGCATCATTCCCGCCGAAGAGGAAATGGGCCGGGCCAAAGCCCGCGCCATGGGTCAGGCTGCCGGTTCGTTGGCTCAATCCTTTGCCAATGCCGCGCTCGGCCAGAAAGATTATGCCTTGAATGCCTTGTCCGGCCTGTATCGCAATTCCCAGCCTCTGATCGCGACCGGACTCGGGTCCAACACGAACCTGATCGGCCAGCAGGGTCGCCTGGCTGGGATTCCCGGAGCCGGCACGCAGCTTCTCCAGGGCGGCATCAACGCCGGCCTGGGTTTGCTCTCCGGTCTCGGCCTCGGCTGAGTTGTTCACCTCCTGATTGATCAGTTCATCCATTCCTTTACTGAATCCCATGCATTACCAAACCCTCATTGATCTCGTCATGGCCGCGCCCACTCCGCCCCAGGGCAATCTCGCCGGCCCGGCCGGCCATCTTCTGGCCTCCGCCGCCGCCCGCCTGGGCCGCAAAACCGCCCCAGAACTCTCCGGCCTCCTGCCTACGCTTGCCCGTCCCAACAGTGAGCAATGGATGTCGGGTGAAACCCACGCCGGCCGGCTCATCTCCGGCGGACAGCCGCAATTTCATCGGCTTGATCCCATCCTCCCTCCCGGTTTTGCCTCCGCGGCCCGCGGCTTGTTGCCTTATTCGGCCTTCCAGGCTGTTCCCGCCGCCCGTGCTCTGGCTCAGCCCGTTCCCGCGCATCTGCCGCGCCGCGCCGCCTCGGCCCGCATCGGGCTGCTGCGCGAGCAGCTGCCCGCGCGTCCGCTCGCCGCCGCCAATACCATGGTTCCCGATCTCAGCGCTCAGATCCCCAATCCGGTCATTGCGTATTAACTGGCTATGGTTATGCAACCGCAAAATTTTTCAAGGGAATCCGCTTCCATGCTGCAGATTCACGAGCTTTCTCACATCTTTGACCGTAAATCCGGCCGCGGATCTTTCGAGCTGGTCGCCCTGGAGCTCGATGCCGGCGGCCGCTTTCTCAACCTGGGAGCCTGGGGGCAGTTTCACTACACCCTCGACTCCGATTACCCGGCTCTGCGCCGCCAGGCCGAAGCCGACACTCTGCGCCATTACCAGCGTATCCAGGCGCTGGAGCAAAAGCTGGGGTTGCACCCTCTGCGGCAGCAAGTTAATGCAGTAAAATTTTGAGTAGGTTCTCACGATCAAATATTTCAACCTTTTTCTCATCATGAATCGGCTTTTCCATTCTGTTATTCTTCTTCTCTTATTATCGTTCTCGCTCGCTTCACAGGTGGGCTTTCGCAAGCCTTTGATGCTGGGGCAGGCCGTTGCCAGTCAGTTCAATTGGAAATTGGAGGCAACCGTTAATTCCACGCCCGGCGGGAATGGGACGATCACATTCGATGCCTCTTATTGGACGCTTCCCGATTCCGTGCAAATCACGCCCTGGCGTGCCGGATTGCCCGTGACGATTGAGGATGGTTCGGCGACAGAAACGGTTGATTTGACCACTGTTTCCTGTCGTTCGATGTCGAATTCGCCGTGTACTGCGGA
>JAKATS010000249.1 GCA_021818645.1 Acidobacteriota bacterium
ACATCATTCAGCAGAGCGTCTCCCCGGCCGATTTTCAGCAGGCCATTGATCTGGTCTTCAAAACCTGGGGCCCGCCGCCCTTTGGCAATCTGCTCTCCACCAACTGTAATCCTTCGACCCTGGTCAACTGGGGTGAAAATTCCTGGGTCACGCTGCATCAGATCGGCAACCGGCGCGAGCACGAATATTACTGGTATCTCAGCGAAATCTATCGCGATCCCCATCCCCGGCCGGCGCTCAACGGCGAGCCCTACTATGCCGGCTATCATGATGCCCGCGGCATTCCCGGCGGCTACCAATACGGCGCCCGGGGAGGCACGCCGCGCGATGACCGCTACGTCCGCTCGGCCATGTACGGCAGCGTGCTCTCCGGCGGGCTCGCCGGCCATATCTACGGCGCCGAAGGCATCTGGGGCGCCGATGTCGAACCCCAGGCCCCGGTCAAAATGTGGACCGCCTTCCAGTGGCGCTCCGGCGCGCAGATGCGCTACCTGCGCGACTTTCTCTTCTCGCTCGGCCCCGCCTATCGGCAGTTGGTGCCCGATAGCTGGGTCGTGCCCAGCCGCACGTCTCTGCTCAAGGGCTACGACGGATGGGCCTACGCCGCCCGCACCCCCGATCAGGGCAATTTCCTGGTTTATTTCGAAAAAGGCTGCCCGCAAAGTAAAATCCGCGGGGCCTTGCCCGGCGCCCGCTATCAGGCCCGCTGGTTTAACCCGCGCACCGGACGCTGGCGTCCGGCCTTTCAGTTGCTGGCTTCTGCCATCGGCGCCCTGGCCCTGCCCGCGCCGCCTTCGGCCCTCGACTGGGGCCTGCGCCTTTATATTCGAACTCGCGATGGGAATAGCCCTGCATCGCGGCAGGCTTCCCCGCTCGGAGCGTGACCATCGCCGCCTCCACCGGAGTTTGGGGCAGCAGGCGGGCCCTCCCGTCACGCACGTTGTTTTTCGGCTGGTCCCGGAAATGAAAACGCTGGATGAAAATTCGGGATTGTTCTTCCATGGCCGTGTGGCCGGCGGGATAGACCACCCCCCGGCGCTTCAGCCCGGCAATGCTTTTGTCCTGGTAGATGGAAGTGGGCGCTCTGCGGATTCGCTGTATGCATGCTTCAAGCCGGCGCTTTTCCCCATGTCGTTGCAACATGATGCCGCCGGTATTTCGGCGTGGGCGTGATGTTCCGTCCTGCAGAAGCGTTCCTTGCATCCATCGCTGGGTATGCCTTATCGCACATGCCGGATCAACACCAATCGTAACCGTGCGGAATCTCTCCGCAGGGCGATCATGCCTTGCCGTGAAATCGCGGTCTGTTCAATCTGGCGGTGCTGAAAATGGGTAATCGCGGCCTCCCGGCCGCTGGGTAGCGTAATCGCATACAGGTTATGCATGGACGGCCCGCAGGCGCAGCCGACGGCCCTGGACGACAGCCAGGCCGGCGGGTCGTTCGATCCCCCTCCATTCGACGTGGTGGGAATCGCGATCCAGTACGGCTGCGTCTTGCCGTTGAGCGTGATGATCGTGATCGCCGAGGCATGAGTTTTGGGATCCGTGCCCCAGCATGAAATCCGGCGTCCATGCGGGCTGAGCGCGATGTGATAACAGGGAACTTCCGCAATCGGCCGTACCGCTTTCGTGGCCAGGTTCAGCTCCCGCACCACCGGACGCCCCATGACCACGGAATCGAAATACAGCGTCTTGCCGTCGGCGGAATATAAAGGATTAATGGAAAACTGCCCCGGTAATAAAGTTTCCGCCGCCCCCGCCTGATTTCCCGTCATGCCGGATCGAGATGCCATGCTGCAGGGTAACGTAGCTGACGTGGGTCCCCTCGGGTGAAACCGCCGGCTGCATGGCAAAGCCATGGTGTGTCAGCAGTTCGATCGTGCCGTCCTTGACCGCAATCCTGGCCAGCTTCAGTCCCTTGCGGCTGAGCTCCACGCTGATCAGATGCCTGCCCCCGGGCGTCCAGGCCAGCCCGGCCAGCCCCAGGCGTCCGCTGTTGGGCAGCCGGGTAAACGGCCCGCCGCGCCGGCCCGTCCAGATGCCGCCCCGCAGCGTCAGCCGCGAGGTCAGCAGCATATTTCCCGTCGCCGTCAGGCTGGTCCCCAGATAAGTTCCCAGCCCGTCGGTCAGCGGCGTCAGATGGCCGGAAGGGTAGTCAATCCGCAGGATCTGCGCGCTGATCTCGCTGGCCAGGGTAAAGCTGGCGTTCGCGATCAGCCCTTGGCCGCTCGGCAGCCAGCTCATGGACTGAACCCATCCCAGCGTGCGGTGGGTCAGCCGTTGCGGCGGCCCTCCCGCCAGGCTCACGATCTGGATCGTCTCGCTGATCCCATGCGCCAGCGATTGCACCGCCACGGCCAGATGCCGTCCCTCCGGCGACCATGCCGGCGCGCTCTGCAGTTGCAGGGGAAAGCTGGCCGTGTAAATCGCTTTTTCCCCGCTTCCATTCGCTTTCGCCGTCATCAGCTTGTCTGCCCGCTGCCCATGCCGCACAAAGGCGAAATGCGTGCCGTGCGGAGAAAACGAGATGGCCGTGTCCACATTGTCCAGAATCAGCCGCATCGGTCCGCCCAGTACCGGCAGTTGGTACACCCCGTTATTGCCGGGATGGCGGGCGCCGTCATAATGCGTCACATATAAATGATTGCCGCCGGGGCCGAAGGTCAACCCCACATAGTGATAGATCCCGGGCGCTTCAATCTGCACCGCGCTCTGCGCCGCCACCTGGCGCATCCACAGCGCCTGTTTGCCCTGCGCCTCGCGTACATAGGCGACATAGCGCCCGTCGGGTGAAATCGCCGCCGGGCCGAAATTGCCCTTGCGCGTCAGCGGTTCAATCTGGATCGGGCCCGCCGGCGTCGTGGCCGCCGGCGCATGCAGCCAATGCCACAGACCCCAACCCCCGGCGGCGATCAGCACCAGCAGCCCTGCCCCGGTCATCGCCAGCAGCCCGCGGTGCTTGCGCGCCACCGCGGCCAGCAGTTGGCTGTCGGAAACCGCGGCCGCCGTCGCCGCCGTCGCCGGATTCACCGTCGTCCCCGCTCCGCTGGCTTGATATGCCGGCGTCGCGCCCGAGGCCGATCCCGCCGCGGGCGTCGTCAGGCTCTGTGCCTGCGCTCTCAAACTATCGCTCGAACGCCGCAGCCGCCTCAGCTCCGCCCGCACATCCGCCGCCGACTGGAACCGCAGTTCGCGGTCTTTCTCCAGCAGCCGCTGCAATACGGGTTCCAGGCCCGGCGGCAGATCCGGGTTGAGCGTCGCCGCCGGCGTGGGGGGGCGGTTCAGAATCGCGTCAAACGTCGCCGCTGCGGTGTTGCCGCTGAACGCCTGCCGCCCGGTGGCCATTTCCGACAGCACCGCGCCGAAGGAAAATAAATCCGTGCGGGCATCCAGCTCCTCGCCCCGCGCCTGCTCCGGCGACATATAGGCGATCGTGCCCACCGTGCTGCCCGGCGCCGTCACCAGCAGCTCGTTCGTCGCCAGCGTCTCTTCGTCTTCGCCCAGCCCGCGGGCGTTCTTGCCCGTCCGTTTGGCCAGGCCGAAATCCAGTATCTTGGCCTGCTGCCGCGTGGTCACGAAAATATTCGCCGGCTTGATATCCCGGTGTACAATCCCCGCCTGGTGCGCGGCGTCGAGCGCGTCGGCGATCTCGATCGCCAAGTCCAGCAGCAGCTCGTTCGGCAGCGGCTTGCCGTGTATGCGCTGCCGCAGCGTCTGTCCTTCCAGCTTTTCCATCACCAGGTACGGCCGCGGCGGCTGGCCGTTTTCACCCGGCAGCTCGCCAACATCGTGGATGATGCAGATATTGGGGTGGTTCAATGCCGATGCCGCACGCGCTTCCCGCTGAAATCGCTCCCGCGCTCCGGGCGAGCTGGCCAGCTCGTCGGGCAGAAACTTGATTGCGACTCGCCGGTTCAGCCGCGTGTCCTCGGCTTCATAGACGACGCCCATGCCGCCGTCACCCAGTTTGGCAATGATTTTATAGTTCCCGAGGGTCGTGCCGATGGGATTAAATCCGGCTTGTGGCGGCATAATCTAACGATTCTAGCCTAACCCCGTACCGCCGCTATTTGGGCCGCTGCCCCCGGGCTATCAAGAGTTGCGACCACCCCAACCCGCCCGGCAGCCGGCTGCCCATTCGGTCCAGCCTGCGCCCCATCGCACCCAGCATGGGGAGCAGCGAATAGGCTCCCGGCCGGTGCCAGCTCAGCCCGCCGATGCGCACCTTGACGAACCCGTGCATCTGTTCCCGCAGTTCGTCCCGGCCGTAGCAATGATAAAAAATGCCCGAATCGTGCCGGCCTTCGCGTTCCCTGCCGGCTCGTTCATTTGCCCGCCCGTCATGATACACCGTCAGCACCAGCCGCCCGCCCGGCCGTAATAAATCGCGCAGCCGTTCCAACAACTGCAGGCGCATTGCAGCCGTGGGCAGGTGCTCCAGCACCTGCAGGCAGGCAATCTTGTCAAAGCAATTCTCGCGCAGCGGAGGGCGCGTCAGATCGCCGGCCGCCAGCGCCGCCCGCCGCGTGCTGGCGCCCAGGTACTGCAGCCGCGCTGCGGCAAAATCCATTCCCACCACCGCGCACCGCCGCCGCAGCAGCCGCTGCGTCAGCCGTCCCACCCCGCAGCCGGCGTCCAGCACGCTTTCCCCCCGCCGCGGGCGCAGCCAGCCCAGCACCGCCGTCTGCTCCAGCTTTTCTTCGTATATCTGCCTCCGCGTGCGCGGCTGCATCAGCACTCGGTTGCGCTCCCGGCTCTCCTCGGCCTGGATTTCCTCCGCCGCCTGGACTGCGGCCTCTTCTGCCGCCGCCGCGGCATGAAATCCGTTGCGGGATAAAAAATCCGGCAGCCCGGCATGAATCGGGTAGCCTGCCCCGCAGCGCGGGCAAATGCAGGCCCCCTCCCAGATCTCCTGCTCCTGCCACACTTCAGCGTGCAGGGTTAAAGGAAAATGTCCATCCCGGGGACAGGCCCAGAAGCGGTTGGCTTGCACCAGCATGCTAGCCGGTGTTA
>JAKATS010000278.1 GCA_021818645.1 Acidobacteriota bacterium
TTGAGGTCGTCATAGATCTGATGCAGATCGGCATTGCGATGGCTGAGCTCTTCGTTGACGGTATTGAGCTCTTCATTAGCGGACTGCAATTCTTCCCGGGAAGTTTCCAGCTCTTCGTTGGTGGACTGCAATTCCTCATTGGCGGAGGCGATTTCCTCCGTGGCGGCCTGATATTCCTCGCGCGCCGATTCGGATTCCTCAATCAGGGTGCGGACGGTCTGCTGGCTGTTGGCCAGGGCCTGGCGCAGACGCTTGATTTCATTCCGGCCATTCGAGGCAGATTTTTTACCGCGCGGCGCGGGCGCGGGTTCGCGGTCCAGGGTCTGAAACAAGATCAAAAACAGCGGTTCTTTGGGATGGCGACTGTTGATGGGAACGACTTCCAGATTGAAACGGATTTCGCCCTGACTGGTTTCGAGATGCAGATCGGCGCGGCGGGCAGGCTGACGACTGACCTTGACCTGCTGCACCAGGGCATGAATATAGGCACCCAGCTCGCCGCGAGTCATTTTGAGCAGGTTCAGGCTGACGGCGCCGGAGGCGGGCTCGATAAAAGGAGCGGTGTGGCCGCGAAATTGAATAATCTCCAGGCTGGAATCCACGACCACACCGGGAGGCGAATAGACATCGAGAACCAACTGGTTGGCTTCGCGCAAGGCATCCTGCCGGGCATCGTTATCGGAGAGAGCACGCCGGGAGGGCTGCGCCATGAATTTGCCCGAAGCCGTCTCGAAACGATGACTGCCGCCGAATTCCGGAACGGGAACGTGGCTGGCGGGCAGCTTGGAAAAAATTTTCCATTTGCGGTCCACCGGGGCAAAGAGCATGGGGAACAAGCTGGCGTTTTCGGAGGTGCCCAGCACGAGAACGCCGTTGGCATGGAGCGCGTAATGCAGAACCGGCAAGACCCGGCGCTGCAGGCCAGGCTCCATATAAATCAGGACATTGCGGCAGAAGATCAGGTCGAGACGGGCGAAGGGGGGCTCGCGCAGCAGATTATGCTGGGCAAAAATACATAGATCCCGGATGGACTTGTTGACCCGGCAGCCATTTTCATCCTGGGTAAAAAAGCGGTGCAGACGCTCGGGCGAAATATCGCGCATGACCTCGGCCGAATAATGGCCGGCGCGGGCCCGGGCAATCGAAGTCCGGCTGAGGTCGGTGCCGAAGATCTGGAGGGGAAAATTGAGGCCGGCGCCCTGCAGATATTCCTGCCAATGAATGGCCAGGGAAAAGGTTTCCTCGCCGGTGGAACAGCCCACGGACCAGACCCGGATGGGCAAGCCCATGGGGCGGTTCCGGGTCATCCGGGGATAGACCTGGCGGAGCAGCACGTCGAACATTTCCGGATCGCGGAAAAAGCGGGTGGTGGGGATTAATACATCCTCGTAGAGGCGCTTGATTTCCTCAGGCTTTTCCCGCAGCAGGCGGATGTAATCGCCGATCCGCGCGAAGGGATGCAGGGCCATGCGGCGGGCAATACGGCGGCGGATGGTGCTGGAACGATAGCGGGTGAAATCCACTCCGGTATCGCGCTGGAGCAGATCGAGCACGGGCTTGAGCACGGGATCGTCGCTGAGCGACGGGCTGCCGGGCGGGCGAAAGCGGGAAATATAGGGATGGCGGCCGATACGCGCCAGCTCCTGAGCGATCTCGGCGGGCGAAAGGACAAAATCCACGCAGCCGGCGGCAATGGCGCTGCGCGGCATGGTGTCGAACTCGGCGCTTTCCTCGCTCTGGGCGAAGGTGATGCCGCCGTTGTTTTTAATTTCGGTGAGCCCGAGGGTGCCGTCGCTGGCAGTGCCGGAAAGCACCACGCCGATCGCGCCGTTCTCACGCTCTACGGCCAAGGAGCTCATGAAGGTATCAATGGGCAGAAAGGCGACGGGGGCGTTTCCCCGCAGGTTCAGGTGCAGCTTGCCATCTTTGAGCGTGACGAACCAATTGGCTCCGAGCACGTAAATATGGTTGGCCTGAGGCTCGGTATCCTGCTGAATCTCGATGACCGGCATTTGGCTGCGACCGCGCAAAAGTTCGGGCAGGATGCTGTGCTTACCGGGGTAGAGATGCTGGATCAGCACAAAGGCCATGCCGGTATCGGCAGGCAGCGCGGAGAGCAATTGCCTGAAGGCTTCCAGGCCTCCGGCCGAGGCGCCAATAGCCACGATCGGCGGCAAACGGGAGGCGGATTTCTTTTCGGACGAGGATAATTCCTCATCCATAACATCCTGAGGATCCGGAAAGAATTCCGGCTGAGGGCGGGAGCGATGGGAAAGATTGATCCCCGACGCGGCGGGCGGCTGCGAGACGGGAGGGTCAGGCTTATGGTTGATTGCGGGCCCATCCCCCGAAGCTTTTACCGGCGCAGGCGCGGTTTTATTTTTTCCTGACGCGGGCGGGGTGGATCCGGCCGACTTTATATGGCCCCTGGATTGGGATGGTTTAGCCATTACTCAGCTTTATCAACCAGATGCACGGCACAGAATGACGGGTCAAGGATTGACATACTTTGGATCTGCTTCGAACCGGCGGCGATTGGCTTCGCCGTGCCAGCGGTTCACTCCCGATTTTCAAGAGAAGAACTGCGACTAATTTTCAGCCGCCAGCCGGGCCGGCGCGAGACGGGGTGTCAACAGATGGATGATGCCCAGGGCAACCAGATAAATGACACAGGCAATGGCGAAGAGGGGAATATAACTATGAGTGCGATGCACGACCACACCGGCCAGCTCCTGAAACAGGGCGCCTCCGATGGCGCCGGCCATGCCGCCGATGCCGACCACGCTGGCGACGGCGGTTTTAGGAAAGACATCGGAAGGGAGGGTGAAAATATTGGCCGACCAGCCCTGATGCGCGGCCGCCGCCAAGCCCACCAGAGCGACGACCAGCCACAGGTGATGAGAATAAGGAGCGAAGATTACCGGAACGACAGCCAGGGCACAGACCAGCATGGCAACTTTGCGAGACCAGTTGGCGGAGCGGCCATGCCGCAAAAAGCGGGCCGGCAGCCAGCCGGCGACGATGCTGCCGATAATGGAAATGAGATAGACCGTGGCAAAGGGGATGCTGGTGGGGCCCAGCTTCAGGTGGAAGGTGCCTTCGAGATAGCGGGGCAGCCAGAATAACCAGAACCACCAGATGGGATCGGTTAAAAATTTGCCGATGGCGAAGGCCCAGGTTTCCTTCACCGGCAACAGACGCCGCCAGGCGACGGGCGCCGGCGATTCGACGCGGCCGGATTGAATGTGGCGCAATTCCTCGGCGGAAACCCCGGGGTGGGCTTCCGGCTTTTTGTAAACCCCCAGCCATAAAATCAGCCAAAAGAAACCCAGGGCGCCGGTGGCGATAAAAGCCAGCCGCCAGCCGAAATGGAGGGTGAAAAACACCACCACAAATGGAACGACCATGGTTCCGACATTGGCGCCGGAGTTGAACAGAGCCGTGGCCAGAGCCCGCTCGGCCTGAGGAAACCATTCCGCGACGGTGCGGATACAGGCAGGAAAGTTCGCGGCTTCCGCCAAGCCCAGCAGCACCATAGCGACGATAAAGCCATGCACGCTGGCGACGAAGGCCGGCAGCATGGCGGCAAAGCTCCAGAGCAATATCGCGATGGCAAAGGCGCGGCGGGTGCCCAACTTATCGGTGATGCCGCCGGCGACGGCCAGACCGATGCCGTAGGCGATCATGAAGCCCACCATGATATGGGCGTAGGAAAGGCTATTCAGGCCGGGGATGACGCTTTCCAGAGTTTTTTCCAGAAAGCTGAGCACGCTGCGGTCAACGTAGGCAATGACGGTGGCTAAAAACAGCAGCCCGCAGATGACCCAGCGCACATGGCTGACCCGGCCGGCGGAAGTAGCAGTGGAGGTGGTTTGCGACATGGAAACACTTAAAAAATTCAGCGGGATGCCTGCGCTGGCAAGGCTACGCCAATGCGGGCGACGGTAAGTGGAGCGCTCAGGGTATGCACCGAGCTGCCGCCCACTTTGATATCGAAGATTCCGGGCTGCACCACGCGCTTCATGCGCAATCCCAGAATCGCCAGGGTGCCCGGGGTGATGCGGAAATGCACGGTTTTCGTCTGACCCGGGAGAAGATGGACGCGGGCAAAGCCCTTGAGCGCCTCAACCGGCTGGGTGACAGTGGCCACCTGCTGATGAATATACATCTGCGCCACTTCGGCGCCGGCGCGGCGGCCGGTGTTGGTGACCTGCACACTCACCCTGGCCGTTCCGGCAGGATGAATGACATCGGGCGTGATCTGCAGATGGCTGAAACGGAAGGTCGTGTAGCTGAGGCCGTAGCCGAAAGGATACAAGGGCCCGTTTTTCACGAACTGATAACTGCGCATCAGCGAAGGCTTATGGTTGTAATAGACCGGCAGCATGCCGACGGAACGCGCGATGCTGACCGGGAGATGGCCGGAGGGGTTGACCTGTCCGAAGAGAATTTTGCCCAGCGCCGTGCCGCCCTGCTCGCCGGGAAACCAGGCCATCAGAATGGCCGGAACATGCTGCTTGATCCAGTTGAACTGCAGGGGGCGGCCTTCGATGAAGACCACCACCGTGGGCGTGCCGGTGGCCACGATTTTGCGCACCAGCTCGTTTTGGGGCGGCAGCAGGCGCAAGGTCGCGCTGTCGCCGAGATGAATTTCGGACCAGGCCTCGCGGTCCATGCTTTCGTTATCGCCGATGACGACGACGGCCACATTGGCGCGGCGGGCGGCGGCCACGGCGCGGGCAATGGCGCCCTGCTGCCGGGCGGGGGGGACAGGCACGATGTGGTTGGTGTAAAAAGCTCTCCAGCCCACGGGCGCGGGACGGCCGCCCTGAATCCGGGTCAGCACGCAGCCGGGCGAATAGAGGACATGGATGCCCGGGCCGGCCGCGGCGCGAATGCCGGCCAGCACGCTGACGCCATGACCCGGGCCGGCGCCGCGGGCGTAGCCGCCGAGATGGACGCCGGTGGCGTTGGGACCGATGACGGCGATGGTTTTGATTCC
>JAKATS010000061.1 GCA_021818645.1 Acidobacteriota bacterium
CGAAAAATGGACGCATGAAATTCATGTACCGCTGACCATCGCCAACGCCTATGCCCGCGGCGCCCGGCAGATGATCGTGGTCCTGCCCGATTCCTACACGATCTACGGCGGCTCCATGTACTCCGGCTCCGAAACGACGGGCAATTTCGAGCGCTACGTCTATCACGACGTGGTCCATTACATGGACACCCATTACCGCACCATCCCCAACCGCTTGGCGCGCGGCCTGGTCGGGCATTCGATGGGCGGTTACGGTGCGCTGCGCATCGGCATGCAGCATCCCGGGGTCTTCGGCAGTTTATATGTCATGAGCGCCTGCTGTCTTTCGCCCATGATGGGCGGTGGGCCCCGGCCGCCCATGGCGCCCGGCGGAAAGCGTCCGCCCTCGCTGCAGCAATTGCTGCACGGCGTCACTTCGCCGGCCGAAGCCGCCCGCAAGCTTCCCTGGTTCGTCAAAATGCAGTTGGCGCTCGCCGCCGCCTGGTCGCCCGACCCGGCCAATCCCCCGCTTTTTCTCGATTTGCCGTTCCAGAACGGCAAACCGGTGCCCGCCGTGCAAGCCGAATGGGCGGCCAATTCCCCCCTCGCCATGATCGGCCAGTACATTTACAATCTGCGCCGTTACCGGGCCATTGGCCTGGATGTCGGCGATCAGGACGGCCTTCGCTTCGACATGATCAAGGTGCATAAAATTCTTGATCGCTACCACATTCGCAATCGTTTCCAGATTTATCACGGCACCCACACCAGCCATGTGGCTTATCGTTTTCAAAATCATGTGCTGCCGTTTTTCAGCCGTCATCTTTGCTTTGCCGCGCCCTGCCGGGCCCGGCGTTGATTCACAACCCGGATTGACTCAAGGCCGCCGATTTCGCTACCGTTCGTAACTGGCACCCATTCCGACCCGCCTGGATGCCGGGAATTCACCTATGAACTACTTCCAGAAAACCCTGCTGCTCGTTCCCATCGTTTCGCTCATGGCGTCCGCCGCGCTGGCGCAATCGGCGCCCGCTTCTCCGGCTGCTGCCGCGGCCCCGGCGCACCCCGCCTGGCTGAATCCCAAATTGCCGGCCCGGGAACGCGCCGAAGCCCTGGTGAACCAACTGACCCTGCGGGAAAAGGTTTCGCAGCTGACTAATGAATCACGCGCCATCCCGCGGCTGCATATTCCCGCCTACGAATGGTGGAGCGAGGCGCTGCATGGCGTTGCGGTGAACGGCACCACGGAATTTCCCGAACCCATCGGCTTGGCCGCGACCTGGGACGTTCCCCTCATCCATAAAATGGCCCGCGCCATCAGCCTGGAAGGGCGCGTGATTCACGAGCAATATATCGCCCGGCACCACGGCAACTCCGGCATTTTTCACGGCCTCGATTTCTGGGCGCCCAACATCAATATCTTTCGCGACCCGCGCTGGGGCCGCGGTCAGGAAACCTACGGCGAAGATCCCTTTCTCACCTCACGCTTCGCGGTGGCGTTTGTCACCGGAATGCAGGGTTCAAATCCGCATTTTTATCGGGTGATTTCCACACCCAAGCACTATGACGCGCACAGCGGCCCGGAACCCATCCGCCATTTCGCCGACTATGACATCAGCCGGCACGCGCTGGAAGACACCTACCTTCCCGCCTTCCGCGCGGCGGTGGTGAAAGGCCACGCCGGTTCGGTCATGTGCGCCTACACCGCGCTCAACGGCCAGCCCGACTGCGCCAATCATTTCCTGTTGCAGACCACGCTGCGCACCGACTGGCAGTTCCAGGGCTATGTCGTTTCCGACTGCGACGCCGTGCACGACATCTTCACCGGCCATCACTACCGGCCCACCCAGGCACAGGCCTCGGCCATCTCGCTCGAGCGCGGCATGGATAACGAATGCGCCGGGTATTTCCAGACCACGCCTAAAAATGACAACGATTATGCGCCCTTTCTGCAGGCGGTGCAGGAAGGGTATTTATCGGTATCGGCGATCAATCGCGACCTGGTGCGCCTGTTTACCGCGCGCATCAAGCTGGGCATGTTCGATCCGCCGGGCGTGGATCCCTACAATCACGTGCCGGCCAGTGAGCTCAACAGCCCCGCCCATCGCGCCCTGGCCCGCAAAATCGCGGAAGAATCCATGGTGCTGTTGAAAAACAACGGCGTGCTTCCGCTGAAACCCACCATTCAGCGCATTGCCGTCGTCGGTCCGCTGGCCTCGCAAACCCAGGTCCTGCTCGGCAACTATAACGGCACGCCCACGCATACCGTCAGTTTCATGGAGGGCCTCAAGGCCGACTTCCCGCACGCCCGGATCACCTACGTTCCCGGAACCCAGTTCCTGTCGAATCAGGGCGGGCGTCCGGTGCCGGCATCCTTGCTGAGCACCCCCGCGGGCCGGCCGGGAATTGAGGCGCAGTACAGCAGCGGCTTCGCCTTTTTCGGCGGCCACGCCAAACCGCTGGTTTCACGGGTGGAACCCGCCATCAATTTAACCGCCGCCAATCTGCCCGCGGCCGCGCGTCATGCCCCCAGGCTGTTCGTGCACTGGACCGGCTATCTCACTCCCCAACACAGCGGTGATTATTACTTCGGCATCCGGTCCAACGGTTTCGCCCGCGTCAGCGTGGCCGGGCACGGCGTGGCTCAGGCCTTCGGCAATGGCCCGCACATGGGCTGGATTCATCTCACCCGCGGCCGGCGTATGAAGCTGGATGTAATTTACGGCTTCGGCTTTCAGACTCATGCCGCGCCCCAGGCGCAGCTCATCTGGGCGCCCATTTCCAGCCATCCCGACCCGGCGGCCATCGCCGCGGCCCGCCGCGCCGACGTGGTGATCGCAGTCGTGGGCATCACCAGCCATCTGGAGAGCGAAGAGGCGCCGATTGATCAGCCGGGCTTTTTCGGCGGCGACCGCACCCGCCTGCGCCTGCCGGCTCCGGAAGAAGCGCTCGTCCGCGCCGTGGGTAAAACCGGCAAGCCGCTGGTGGTGGTGCTCTATAACGGCAGCTGCCTGGCCGTGCCCTGGGAGAAAAAACACGCCGCCGCCATCCTCGACGCCTGGTATTCGGGTGAAGAAGGCGGCGCGGCCATTGCCGACACTTTAATCGGCAAAAACGACCCCGCCGGACGCCTGCCGGTGACCTTTTATAAAAGCGTGCACCAGCTTCCTCCGTTTGAAGACTATTCCATGCGCGACCGCACGTACCGGTATTTCACCGGACGTCCGCTCTGGCCGTTTGGCTACGGCTTGAGCTATACCACTTTTCAATTCAGCCACCTGGCTTTGCCCGCCGCTCCCATTGCCGCCGGCCGCTCGCTGCATGTCGCGGTTACGGTCACCAACACCGGCCGGGTCGCGGGCGATGAAGTGGCCGAGCTGTATTTGAAGTTTCCCGCCGTGCCCGGCGCGCCCCGCGTTGCCCTGCGCGGACTGCGCCGCATCCACCAGCTCGCGCCCGGAGCCAGCCGGGTGGTGCATTTTGTGCTGCACCGCCGCGCCCTCAGCCTGGTCACCAGCGTGGGCCATATCATCGTGGCACCGGGAGATTATTTTATCTCCGTCGGCGGGGGCCAGCCCGGAACCGGCGCTCCCGTCGTCACCGGACATTTCCAGATTCACGGCCAGATCATCTTGCCCGATTAAAACCCGGAGAATGGTGGGAACTATCCGGCAGCCGATTCGGCATAGCCTCGAGTTGGCGCGATTGGATGCTGGAATGTTTCAGGAGTGGATGTGGAAGATTTTTTATTCCAACCGCACCAGCCGTTCGGTGTGATCTTTTAAAAATTGGCTGCGAATATCATGGATCCCGGCCTGCGTGACTTGGGGCTTGATATTGAACTCCGTACGCTGTTCATCCAGCTGTTGAATGACCTCATACGCAGTGCATCCAGTCATTGGGTGAAATCCGCTCGCAACCTATCCAGACGCTGGTTGAATTCGGATTGCAACTGGCTACCCATCCTGCCATCGGGAGTCTATGTCTTTGGATTCAGAATCAGCAAACTGGATTGATTTTTGTGATAGCACTGTTTGTAGTGTATTGTGTATGACTGAGACGCCATGTACATCTGGGTTCGTAATACTGATCCGGATTGGTTTCGTCGGATTTCAGACAGGGTCGCCTGCGGTGAAAAAGACGCGAATTTTTGGATTCCCTCCGGAAAGCCCATGCGGGCGCAATGCGGAGAATTGGTTTTATTTAAAAACCCGCGGCATCAGATTGTAGGTGGTGGATTTTTTAGCCGGTTTATATCTTTGCCCGTTCAGTACGCCTGGGAATATTTTAGGAGCGCCAATGGCGCAGACTCCAAAGATCAGCTTAAACAATTGCTGTTGCGGCATATAGCTGAAAAAATCACCGATGTCACTGAAATAGGCTGCGCCATTCTGAACGAAACCTTCATTTGTTTCCCGAAGCCTGTTTTCCTGCCCTCCACACGCCATACGGTCCGGTTAAAAAATATAATGAGGCGTCTGCGGATGGGCGGTGGTTACTTGAAAATACCCGGCGTGCATTACAATTCGCAACCGGATTCAATTTGGAACTGGGGCCGGCAACTGGCAATTTGCTGTAATCGGCCTATGGCACTCCTACATTGGTGAATCCGCGACTGGGGCAGGCAGCCTTTCGTGCGTTGATACTCGCTGCCTATGGCCGACGCTGCAGCGTGACCGGAGAGCGCACCTTGCCGGTTCTGGAGGCCGCACATATTCGGCGCTATTCCTCGAGTGGTGATCATTCTCTGAAGAATGGGTTGTTGCTGCGCAGCGACCTGCACCGGCTCTTCGATGGCGGCTATATTGGCATTGATCCGCAGCGTGATTGCATTATGGTCAGTGCGCGGATCCGGGAAGAATTTGAAAACGGCCGTGATTATTATGCCTTGCAGGGAATGCCCTTACATCGGCCGCTGGACCCGCGGGATGGGCCCGGACGGGAAAATCTGCTCTATCACGCGGAAAATATCTTCCGCTGATCTTTTACTCCGCGCTTCGCACGAC
>JAKATS010000050.1 GCA_021818645.1 Acidobacteriota bacterium
CATCATGGGTTCCGGCCGGCCGTGAAGAAAAATGGCTGCGCTGTGATGGGACTCAAAGGCCGGAGGTATGTAAATCGGCTCATTGCGCTCGGGTACAATGAGGGGGCATTCAGTTCGCTTGCCGCCATGCGCATTCTTTTTTTAAATGTATCCGGTGAATTAGGCGGCGCCGAACGCGCACTTTTGGGCTTATTTCAGGGATTGCGCCGCCAGGCGCCCTCGATGATGCTGCGGCTTTTGGCGCCGGCGGAAGGCCCTTTTACGGAACAGGCTCGCGCTCTGGGTCTGGCGGTTGAAATCCTGCCATTTCCCTCTGTCCTGGCCCGCACCGGTGATTTCAGTGTGGGCAGCGCCGGCCGTAAATCCGCGGCTGCCATTTCATTGCTGAATTTATGCTCACTGGCGCCGGCCAGTCTGCTGTATGCCTGGCGGCTGCGCCGGCGATTGGCCGAGCATCAGGCCGATGTAGTTCATGCTTCCGGTTTCAAAATGCACATACTCAGTGCTCTGGCCCGGCCGCGTGCCCGCCTGCTCTGGCATTTTCATGACTACGCCGGCTCGCGCCCTTTCATGTCGCGCTTGCTGCGCGCCCTGCGCCGCCGCTGTAATCTAGCTGTGGCCAACTCTGTCAGTGTCAGCCAGGATTTGCAGGCTGTCTTTTCAGCCCAGCCGCCAATCGAGGTCATTCACTACGGCCTCGATCTGGTGCGTTTCCAGCCCCAGGGGCCATCTGCCGGTCTGGATGCCGCTGCCGGTATGCCTCCGCTTGCTCCATCCATTCTGCGCCTGGGCCTGGTGGCCACCTTTGCCCGCTGGAAAGGGCATGAGGTGTTGATGCAGGCCCTGGCGCAAATCCGGGATTTGTCCTGGCGCGCCTATATCGTTGGCGCGCCGATTTATCAAACTCAGGGCAGTCAATATTCCATCGCCGAACTGCGCCGGCAGGCGGAAGCCCTGGGACTGACGGACCGGCTGGGTTTCACCGGAGCCAGGGCCGATATGCCCGCGGTCTATCGCGCCCTGGATATTGTCATCCACGCCAGCACCCAGCCAGAACCGTTCGGCATGATCATCGTTGAGGCCATGGCCTGTGCCCGGCCTGTCATCGTCAGTTACGCCGGCGGCGCGGTCGAGTTGGTTCAGCCGGGCGTGGATGCGCTGACTTTCCCGCCCGGGCAATCTCAGGCGCTGGCGGATCGGCTGCGTTGTTTGCTGGCTGATGCGGAATTGCGCCGGCGTTTGGGCCATACCGCCCGGCAAACAGTGGAACAGCGCTTCGCCTTGGAGGGCATGACCGCCCATTTTATCCGCGCATACGCGCAACTCGCGCCTTCAGCGGTAATGGCGGCCGGCATTTAAAAAATACTCTTTGTATGCGTATTCTCCACATTTACGGCGGCTATCTCTTTGGCGGCATCGAATCCATGCTCGTCACCCTGGCCCGATCGGAAAATTTAGCGCCTGGATTGCATCAGGAATTCGCGCTTTGCCATCATGGCCGCCTGGAAAATGAATTGCAGCGGGCCGGAGTTGCCGTTCACCATCTCGGCGCCGTCCGCGTCAGCCGGCCCTGGAGCATGATCCGGGCTATCGTGCGGCTGCGGCGGGTCCTGCGCCGCAAACACTACGATGCGGTCGTCATTCATTCCGCCTGGTCGCACGGGATTTTCGCGCGCG
This sequence comes from Acidobacteriota bacterium, assembly GCA_021818645.1. Lineage (GTDB taxonomy): Bacteria > Acidobacteriota > Terriglobia > Terriglobales > SCQP01 > JAKAZV01. The sequence goes on from JAKATS010000050.1 coordinate 1,678, forward strand.
TGGTGCGCCGGGCGCGATTGCCGCTGGTGTTCTGGCTGCACGATCGTGCTTCCGGCCGCCATTGGACCGAGCGCTGGGCGGCGCGTATTCCTCCGGATCTGGCCATATGCAATAGCCGCTTCACGCTCACCACTTTGCCTGCTATTTTCCCGCACTCGCGTGCGGAGGTGCTTTACTGCCCGGTGGTTGATTCCATGCCGCGGCTGGATCCGGGTGAGTGCGCCGCTGTGCGCGCTCAATTTCAAGTCCAGCCCGATGAATTGGTGATGGTCATTGCATGCCGTTTAGAGTCCTGGAAAGGCCATCGCCTGCTATTCCAGGCCCTGCGGCAATTACACCATGTTCCCGCATTGCCTGCCTGGAAACTCTGGGTCGTTGGCGGCGTGCAGCGGCCCAGTGAGCAAGCCTATGCCGATGAGCTCCGCCGGCAAGCGGAAACAGATCTTCCCGGGCATGTGCTATTTCTAGGCCAGCGCGATGATGTGCCCCGTCTTTATGCCGCCGCTGACTTGCACTGCCAGCCCAATCTCACTCCTGAACCTTTCGGCATCGCCTGGATTGAGGCTCTCTATGCAGGTCTGCCTGTAGTCACTACCTCGATGGGCGGCGCGCTCGAAATTATTACCGCCGACTGCGGCGTACTGGTGCCGCCGGATGATGCAAATGCATTATCCGCGGCTCTGGCGCGCCTGTTGCGCGACCCAGTCCAGCGGCGCCATTTATCGGCCCATGGACCTGCCCGCGCGGCCGAACTCTCCAGCCCCGCCCTGCTGATGCCGCGCTTGCAGCAACTACTCCAGTCCGTGCTTGATCGTTCGGCGGCGGTTGAGCGTTCATCCCCGGTCCCGCCATGAATCCAGGCTGGCGAAAATCAATTGGCCGTGGCATGCAGGCTTGCCTGCCTGCGCGCGCTTTTACCGTGTTGCAATCCTATCGCAGCCGCAATCATCAGCAGCGTTGGTTCCGTCAGACCGGCATTACTTCGGCGGCCCAGGACTGGGTCGGCCATTATGGATGTGAGGTGCGCTCCGGTCCGTTTCAGGGCATGGTCTATCCAGCGGCCTCGATTCTGTCGCGGCAGGCCATCCCCATTTTGCTGGGCAATTATGAACGGGAACTGCACCCGGTGATCGCAACCTTCAGCCAGGCGAATTATGCATGCGTGATTGACATCGGGTGCGCCGAAGGTTATTACTGCGTCGGTCTGGCGCGCCTGCTGCGGCTCCCGGTCTATGCCTTCGACACCGATTTTCGGGAACGCCGTTTTTGCCGCCGGATGGCCGAGCTGAATCAAGTGGCAAAATGGGTGCGGGTGCGCGGTTGGTGTTCCCCCCGCAGTCTGGCACACCTGGGGCATGGACGCAGAGCCCTGGTGATCTGCGACTGTGAAGGCTATGAAACGGCGTTGTTCTGCTCCGAGGTTCTGCCCAGTCTGGCTCAATCCGATCTCTGTATTGAGCTCCATGGCGAAGCCCAACGCCTGCTTCCTTCCCGTCTAGAAGTCAGCCATCGGCTCACCTTGATCCCTTTCACCGGTACTGCTCCTGCCGCGCCGGAATTGGATCGGATGGGTCCCGATGCCCAGCGTTTCCGGCGGGAAATCCGCAATTCCGATCAAACCTGGCTCTGGGCTCAGGTCCGGCTATAGGTTGAGCGCGCCCCATGCCCACATCACCCGAGTTTTCCCGGCCCTGGGTTCTGGTCACTGGCGATTTCGTTCTTACCGGCGGGATGGATCGCGCCAATTACGCTCTGGCCGACTATTTGTCGCGTCAGAATTTTGAAACTCATCTGGTGGCTCATCGCGTTGCTCCCGAATTAAGTGCGCGCACAGGGGTTCAGTGGCATCGTGTCGCCAAGCCGTTGAATTCTTATCTGCTGGGTGAACCCTTGCTGTCTCGCCGGGGCCGGACACTGGCTCGCCGCCTGAGCCGGCGCGGTGCGAATATTCTGGTCAACGGCGGCAATTGCCCCTGGCCCGGCTTGAACTGGGCGCATTATGTGCATGCCGCTTATCATCGCCAGCCCGCCCGCGCAGGCTGGGCCCTACAGGCCCAGTATGCCTATGATCGCTGGCACGCCCTGCGCATGGAAGCCCGGTCATGGCGCCAGGCCCGGATTGTAATTGCCAATTCAGAGCGCACCCGTTCGGATTTGATCGCCCGCGCGGGGGTGCCTCCAGGACGCATTCGCGTCGTCTATTACGGCATTGATCCCGGTCGGTTTGCTCCGGCTGAAAATGCTGAACGCGCGGTATTGCGCCGGGATTTGGGCTGGCCGCAAGCTGCGCGGGTGGTCATTTTCATTGGCGCCCTGGGGGATCAGCGGAAAGGCTTTGATGTTTTATTCCATGCTTGGCGCCAGCTTCCGCGTCTGGCGGATTCCAACCTGCAATTAATGGTCGTAGGGTCCGGCCGCGAGCAGCAGTCCTGGCGCCGGCAACTGCGCTTGCAGGGGCTCGAATCTGAAATCCGGTTCCTGGGCTTTCGCAGCGACGTCCCCACATTGCTGCGCGCGGCCGATCTGCTGGTCAGCCCCGCTCGCTACGAGGCCTATGGCCTGGGAGTGCACGAGGCACTCTGTTGTGGATTGCCCGCCATCGTCTCCGCCACGGCCGGCGTTGCAGAAAAATTTTCTTCCCAACTGGGCCCGCTTCTGCTTCCCGATTCTGAGGATACTGCCGGCTTGACCGATCGTCTGATGCTTTGGTTGCGGAACATGAATCATTGGCGAGATGCCGCCCGGGAATTGTCCGTGCACTTGCGCCGGCGCACCTGGGATGTCATGGCCGCCGAAATCATTCAACTGGCGTTAAGGCAAAACTCTGTATGACCACCCTTCCCGCTCCAGCCAATGCGCCGGCTGCTTCCGGCCGCGTGCAGCGTGCGGTTTTCAGTTGGGGTGTGGGTATGGCGGCGCAAGTAATCATAGCCGGAATCGGATTTTTTACCACACCGTTGCTATTGCGCTGGCTGGGCTCGCAGCGCTTCGGGTCCTGGATGGCGCTTAGCGAATGGCTGGGGTATTTAAGCCTGGTTCAACTGGCGGTGAGCGGACCGATGCTGGTTTTATTTCTGCGCGCCCGCGGCGCGGGCGACCGATCGGCTTTATCCGGGTGGGTTCATAAGGGATTGTGGTTCTATGGGTTGAGTGTTTTAGTGACCCTGCCGGCCGGGTTGTTGTTGGTCTGGCGCATCCCCGCCGTGATTCCCATTGCGGCTCGCTATGGAAACCAACTGCGCTGGGCGGCCGCCATCAGCCTCGTTTCCTGGCTGACCGTACCTTTGCAAATCTACCGC
>JAKATS010000269.1:0-4653 GCA_021818645.1 Acidobacteriota bacterium
CAACGCCAACACGGAAGCGCCGGAACGCCGCTTCGCCCTCGACCCGCGCGAGCATCTCGAGGCCCAGCGCGCGGCCCGCCGCCGCGGCCTCGAGGTCGTGGGCTTTTATCATTCCCACCCCGACCACCCCGCCCGCCCCTCCGTCACCGATCTGGCTGAGGCGAGCTGGCCGGGATTTTCCTATCTCATCACCGCCGTCGCCCGCGGCCGCGCCGAAACCGTCCATTCCTATGAGCTGGCCGAAGATCGCGGGCATTTCATCCAGGAAGAAATCATCGTCACCGGCTGACGCGATCAAAGGAGAAAATTGTCCATGCCCGTCACCGTCCACATCCCCACCCCGCTGCGGCCCTTTGCCGGCAAGCAGGATCAGGTCAGTGTCGAAGGCGCCAGCGTGGGCGAAGTGCTCGCCCGGCTCACCGCCGGACATCCCGCCCTGCGCCCGCATCTGTACACTCCCGAAGGCAGGCTGCGCAGCTTCGTCAACATTTACCTGAATGATGAAGACATCCGCTACATCGGCCGCGAAGCCGCGCCCGTCAAGCCCGGCGATACACTGAGCATTGTCCCCGCTGTCGCCGGCGGCCGCTGAGCGCCGTCACTGGAGACCGCCGAAGCCGCCCCGCCGGCTTCGGCATGGAATGAAGAGGAAAAAAATATGGCAACCCTGACCACCCCGCCCGTTATGGAAAATCTGGCCGAGCGCGCCAAAGCCGCGACTCTCAGCCATGACGAAATCCAGCGCTACAGCCGCCATCTCATCATCCCCGAAGTCGGCATCGAGGGACAGCGCAAGCTGAAAGCGGCGCGGGTGCTCTGCATCGGGGCCGGCGGCCTGGGCTCGCCGGTGGCCTTGTACCTGGCCGCCGCCGGGGTGGGCACGCTGGGCATCGTCGAGTTCGATCAGGTGGACTTCAGCAATCTGCAGCGCCAGGTCATTCACGGCACCGGAGACGTCGGCAAAAGCAAGCTCCAGTCGGCCGCTGAAACCATCCATTCCATCAATCCCAACGTCCGGGTCGAAGGCCATCCCGTCCATCTGTCCAGCGAAAACGCCCTGGAAATTTTCCGCGGCTACGATGTCGTGGTGGATGGCACCGACAATTTTCCCACCCGCTATCTGGTCAACGATGCCTGCGTGCTGACCGGCATTCCCAATGTCTATGCCAGCATTTTCCGCTTCGAGGGCCAGGCCTCGGTGCTTGCCCTGCCCGACGGCCCCTGCTACCGCTGCTGGTATCCGGAGCCGCCGCCGCCCGGCCTGGTGCCCAGCTGCGCCGAAGGCGGCGTGCTGGGGGTGTTGCCCGGCATCATGGGGCTGGTGCAGTCGCTGGAAGCGGTGAAACTGATCCTCGGCATCGGCGAGCCGCTCAAAAACCGGGTGCTGTTGTTCGACGCGCTGGGCATGCGTTTTCGTGAATTAAAGCTCCGCAAAAACCCCGAATGCCCGGTCTGCGGCGACCATCCCAGCATCCGGCAGTTGATTGATTACCAGGAGTTTTGCGGGATGCGCGGCGTGGAAGCCCCGGCCGAGCCGGAGCCGGCGGGCGAGGAAATCACCCCCGCCGAGTTGAAGCAGTGGCGCGACCGCGGCCGCGACGTTTTCGTTCTCGACGTCCGCGAGCCCCACGAATACCAGATCTGCGCCCTGCCCGATGCCAAACTGATCCCGCTGGGCGAGCTGCCGCAGCGCTGGCAGGAACTCGATCCTCACCGCCCCACCGTGGTGCACTGCCGCTCCGGCGCGCGCTCGGCCAAAGCCGTCCGCTTCCTTCGCCAGCAGGGCTTTGATAAAGTCTGGAACCTGCGCGGCGGCATCCTCGCCTGGGCCGATGACGTGGACCCCAATGTGCCCAAGTATTAAGGCTTCAGCAGCACCAGGATCAGGATCACAAAAAACAGGCTGGCGAATAGCCCATGCATCATGCCGGCGCGGCTGCGCGCCGGCATCTGTTCCGGCATGCGGTTGACCATCCGCGCCAGCCAGATATCCAGCCCGATCAGCACCACCACCAGCGTCAGCTTGGCCTGCAGCCATCCCGCCACGCGCATCTCCGGGGGAATCAGAAACAGCAGAATCACGCCGCTGCCCACCGTCAGAATCAGCCCGGCATGGGCCAGGGCGTTGAGGGCGCGGCGCGCCATGCCGGCATAGGCCTCGCGCGCCGCCGGCGCGGTGGCGGACGCGGCCTGGACCATGATCTGCGTCACCGCCAGCAAACCGCCAATCCACATGACAATGCCGATGATGTGAAACACCAGCGTCCAGCCTAGGGGATCATGCATGAGCTTCGTCTCCTGAAAGGTTTTAATGTCGGAATGTATGCAGTCTTATGTTCTGTGTTTCTGTTTCATGATTTCCTCTTCATCGCGGGCGGCCAGGGCAAAGGCATGCATAATGTCGTCGGTCGAGACCACCCCCACCAGATGCCGGCCGTTTAATCGGCTGACCACCGGCAGCAGCGGCTGCCCGGCAGCCAGCAGGGCCAGCGAGCGGTCCACCGGCTCGTCGGGATAGAGCAGCAAGCCCGGGTCGGGATCGGCCCATTCGGACACCGGTTCCCCGCCCCGCCCCTCCGCCACCGCCTTCGCCAGGGCTTCGGTGCGGACCATGCCCAGATACTGGCCCTCCTGCAGCACGGCAAATGCATTGGTTGAGCTGTCACCGCCCACCCGGTGCAGCGCCTGTTCGGCGCTTTCCCCGGACTCCAGCACCAGCGGGCGCGTCTGCATGGCGTCGGCATTGCGCAGCCGGCGCAGCACATATTCGTTGTGCCGCGAAGGCAAAACCACCCCGTCCTGGCGCGCCAGCCCCTCGTACAGGTCCTCCTGGCTCAGCCGCACCGCCACGCCGTAGGCGATGATATTGGCCACCATCAGCGGCAGGATCAGATTATAGTCCTGGGTTACCTCGAAGATCATGAAGATCGAGGTCATCGGCGCGCGATTGATGCCGGCAAACAGCGCGCCCATGCCCACCAGCGCGTAGGCGCCGACGTCGCTCAGCCGCGAGGCGGGAAACAGAATGTGCGCCACCGCGCCCAGCGCCCCGCCGAACATGGCCCCCAGATAAAGCGAGGGCGCGAACACGCCGCCGGAGTTTCCCGTGGCGTAACAGATCGCGGTGGAAAGAAATTTCAGAATCGCCAGCCAGACCAGCACGTGCAGCATCATGCGGTCGTTCAGCGCCTGATCCACCCAGGTATAGCCCACGCTCAGGATCTGGGGATAGCGCAGCGCCACCAGGCCGCAAAAAATGGATCCGGTCACCGGAATCCAGGTGCGGATCTTTTGCGGCGAGCGCAGCATATGCGCCCGCCCCCACAGGATCGCCCGCACGAAGCCGGCTGAAACCGCCCCGCCCAGCCCGCCCAGCACCACGAAAATCAGCAGATCGGAAAACCCGCCCACCGTATAGGCGGGCACATGAAACAGCGGCTTGCCGCCCAGCACCGCGCGCCGCACCATCACCGCGGTCACGGCGGCGATAATCGTGGAGCCCAGCAGCGGGGTATTGACATCGCCGATGACTTCTTCCAGCACGAACAGCACGGCCGTGATGGGGGCGTTGAAGATCGCGGCCAGCCCGGCCGCCGCGCCCACCGGCACCAGTTGCTGCATTTTGGTTTTGGAGCTGGCCGTCAGCCGCCCGATCAGCGATGCCACGCCGGCGCCGATGTGCAGCGCCGGGCCTTCCGGGCCCATGGACTGGCCGCTGCCGATGCCGATCGCCGAGGCCAGAAATTTTCCCAGCGTGCTGCGCACCGAGATGTAGCCGTCGCGGGCCAGAATGGCGATTTTGGTCTGCGCGACTCCGCTGCCCCGCGACTCCGGCATCAGGCGCAGCACCAGCGCCGCCACCAGCCCGCCGCCGGTGGCATACAGCGGCAGGCGCCAGTCCCAGGCGCGCTGAAAATTCAAATCCCCATACAGCCAGGTGTAGATGGACTCCAGCATCAGGTGGTAGAGCACCACCATCATCCCCGCCAGCGCTCCGGTGCTAATCGCCAGCACCGCGAATAAGCGGTTTTCATCGAGACGCAGCCGGCGCAGCAGGCGCAGGACTTTGACCTGAGTTGGCTTGGGGCGTGACAAAACGTTCAGCTACTTATTATGCCCCGCCCTGCCGGCCGGCTTCCGTGCGGGAATACCGGAACCGGTCGCTCCATGCTGGCTAGGCTGCCAGGACATTGCGCAGTAAAAACACAAGGTTCGCGGGGCGTTCGGCCAGCCGCCGCATGAAATAGGGAAACCACTCGGTCCCATAGGGAATATAAATCCGCACCTGCCAGCCCGCCTTCAGCAGTTCGCGCTGCAGGTCGCGCCGGATGCCGTAGAGCATTTGAAATTCGAACTGCTGCGGCCGAACCCCCATGCCGGCGGCGAACCTCTGCGCCCGCATCAGCCGTTCCCGATCATGCGTCGCCAGCGCGTTGCGCAGCGGCCCGTCCGGCAGGCAACCGTCGGGCCGCAGCATTTGCTCCGCCAGTTTGTCGAAGCTGGCGTCCACGTCTTCTTTGCGCGGCCAGGCCAGGCTGGCCGGCTCCAGATAGGCGCCCTTGACCAGCCGCACTGTAATCCCCTGCTCCCGCAGCCGCTGCCGGTCGGCCGCGCTGCGGTACAGGCTGGCCTGCAGCACGGCGCCCACGGGCA
>JAKATS010000269.1:4663-4952 GCA_021818645.1 Acidobacteriota bacterium
GATCTGTCGGCCGCGCTGCGGTCCCTGTCCGCCTGCAGCACGGCGCCCACGGGCAGGCTCATGGCGTGAACGCGCTCCACCATCCGCAGCGTGGCCTCGGTGTAGGCCGAGGATTCCATATCCACCCGCACCCCGTTCGAATGCCGGGAAGCCACCGACGCGACCTGCAGCAGCAGGCTCGCCGCCAGGTCCTCGCTCAGGTCCAACCCCAGTTGAGTCAGCTTGAGCGAGAGATTGCATTGCAGGCCGCGTTCGGCGATGGCGTTCAGGCTGGCCGCGGCGCTGGCGG
>JAKATS010000100.1 GCA_021818645.1 Acidobacteriota bacterium
ACCACGGCGTGCACCACTTCGCCGACCCGGTTGATGTAGTCGTTATAAATGGTGTCGCGCTCGGCCTCGCGCACTTTTTGAAAAATCACCTGCTTGGCTGTCTGCGCGGCGATGCGGCCCAGGCCTTCGGTGGATTTGCGAACCTTGATCTCGCCGCCCAGCACCGCTCCCGGATCGAGTTTCAAGGCGTCGCGCAGCGCGATCTCGCGCTCTTCGTTGAGCACGTTCTCTACGATCAGCTTGACGGCATACACGCGGATTTCCCCGCTCTCGCGGTCCATCTCCGAGCGCAGATCTTCCTGGGTTTTGTAATATTTGCGCGTGGCCAGCAGAATCGCGTCCTCAATCGCCGCCACTACGATTTGCGGATCAATACCCTTGTCGCGGCTGAGCTGTTCCACTTGCTGATACAGTGCGTTTGCCATCTTGCCATCCCTGCTTTCAATCTTTCGCCGCCCGGGCTGCGGCCGCGCCGGGTTTCATTCCGGCTTTGGGCCGCTTCGATCCCATCCCTGGGTCCTCGCGCGGAGCCAGCCGCGCGTTATGAAATTGTCCCCACGCCAGCCGCAGCGGCTCGATACCCGGCGCTTCCGGCGCCAGTTCAATCCCCGCCTCATTCGCATTTTCCAGCCGTCCGATCAGATTCCGTTGTCCGCCCGGAAGCGCATTCTGCAGCGTCAGCCGGACACGCTGCCCGGCGAAGCGCTGAAAATGGTCCGGCCGCTTGAGCACCCGCTCCCAGCCGGGTGAGGAAGCTTCCAGCACATAGCCCCCGCCCGGAATGACGTCTTCGGCATCCAGCAGGGCGCTGAATTGGCGGCTGAAGCGCTCGCAGTCCTCCAGCGTCACGCCCCCGGGTTTATCCAGAAAAACCCGCAGGGTCCGGCCCCGGCCCGAGCCGGCCAACTCCAGTTCCCATAACTCCAGCCCGAACTGGCCGGCCACATGATCCGCCAGTTCCCGTACACGGCCTATTGTGCTTTCACTCTCCGGCATAAGCAGCGCAATAAAAAAGTGGGCTTGCGCCCACTCGTTCTCGCGCCCAGATCCCGCCCTGTTCTAGAATAACGCAGGCGGGCAGGTGGGCGCAAATCCGCCCTGGGGCCGCTTCAGCAGTTCGGTTCCGTCTCCGGCTTTGTTTTTTCACCCCTGCGCGGGCGTCTCGGTGGCCGCCGGCACGGGCGCCAGCAGCTGCTCCTTGCGGTACACCAGATTGCCTACATCGTAGGTGGCCAGCTCGAAGCCATGACCATGGGTAATCGCGTCGGTGGGGCAGGCTTCCACGCAGTAGCCGCAGAAAATACAGCGATTGTAATCAATATTGTAGGTCTGGGCATAGCGCTCGCCGGCACTGATGCGTAAAACGCCGGTGTTTTCCGCGGCTTCAATATAAATGCAGTTGCTGGGGCAGGCGGCGGCGCAGAGAAAACAGGCCACGCATTTTTCCAGCCCGTTTTCATCCCGCTGCAATACATGTACCCCGCGGTAGCGTTCCTCGAAATGGACCGGCTCGTCGGGATAAAATTCAGTCACCGGCGGGCGGAAGGCGTTACGCAGCGTCACCCCCAGTCCTTTCAGAATGCCGAGCGGATCGGGCTGCGGCGCAGGTGATGGAATTTCGGGTTCAGATGTCTTGGAACTAGCCATCCCATCACATTATAGCGGTTTGCCCTGATTGTGGACGCTTGGAATGCAAATAGTGCCGGAACCCATTGATTTCCGTATATGCTGTTTTTATGACCGCCGTGGATGCCGTTTACACCGCAGTTCAACCGCTATTGCCGGAACAGATGGCCGGACTGGGCCGCCTTTATGAAACTTACGGCATCCGCAAAATCATCCTCGACAATGAGGCCCGCCGGATCCGGGTTGAATACGATGCGACCCGCCTCAATCGGGCCGCGGTCGCGGCGCTCCTGCGCCGCCAGGGGATTACGCTGCAGCAGGATTTCATGCAGGCCTCAGCCTGAACACGGCATCCCGCTGTATCATGCGCGGCCGGGCAGTACATGCCTTCAGCTTGTCAGGGCTAATTTCAAATAGGCCAGCGCCGCCAGTGGCGCCGTCTCCGCCCGCAGGATTTCCTGACCCAGCCGTACCGCCGTCCAGCCCGCTTCTGCCAGCGCCTGCGCTTCGGCTTCACTCCAGCCGCCTTCGGGTCCGGAAATAATGTGAACCGCCCCGGAAAATTCCTGATCTTTTTTTTGAAATAACTGCGCCAGAGTCATTGAAGATTCAGGGTTTAATAGAATCTTAACCTGGCCGGATTCCACCTGGCCGGGCCGGCACAATGCAGCCGCTGGGATGGGAGTATGAATGGCAGGCACGTCCCGCCGGCGTGCCTGTTCCGCAGCCTGCCGCGCGATTGTCTGCCAGCGGCTCAGCCGTTTGCTCGCTGCCTGAGCTAAGTGGACATCCACCCGTTCGCTGAGTACCGGCGTGATGGCGCGGGCGCCGAGTTCCACCGCTTTTTCCAGCATCCATTCAAAGCGATGAAAGCGTATGATCGCGGGAAACAATTCCAGCTCAATCCTGCCCGGCGCCGGCGCGGGCAGTTCTTCCTCTAAATCCAATTCCGTGCAGGCATCGTCGAGCCGGTGTACGCGCGCGGCCCAGAGGCGCCCGGCATACGCGATCTCACAGGCATCCCCGGGCCGCATGCGCAGCACGCGTGATAAATGGCCGGCCTGCGGGCCGCGGATCCAGGCCCGGCTGGCGGTGCATTCGGTAGCCTGGAACCTGCGCATGGCGTTCTGCACGACGCGTCGGCTGCGGCGGCCTTACCGTGTGCGTCCTGCCTCGGCTTGATTTTTTTCCGCTGCCGCGGCCTGCGCCGCCGCCAGCCGCGCCGTCAGAACGCGATAGGGCGAGCAGGAAACGTAATTCAGTCCCGCGTGATGGAAAAATTCCACCGATGCCGGGTCGCCGCCATGTTCACCGCAGATGCCCACTTTCAATTCCGGCCGCGCGGCCCGTCCGGCCTGCGTGCCCAGGCGCACCAGTTGGCCTACGCCCGCCTGGTCCAGGCTGGCGAAGGGATCCTGCTTGAGAATGCCCTGCTCGAGGTAATAAGGCAGAATCTTGCCGATATCGTCGCGCGAAAACCCGTACGTGGTCTGGGTCAGGTCGTTGGTCCCGAAGCTGAAAAAATGCGCCGTGCGGGCGATTTCTCCCGCCACCAGCGCGGCCCGCGGCAGCTCGATCATGGTGCCGACCATATATTGGATCTGTTGCCCGCTGGTATGGCTGACCTCGCCGGCCACCCGGTCCACAATCTCTTTTTGCAGTTCCAGCTCCCGCGGCGTGCCCACCAGCGGAATCATGATCTCGGGATAAACTTCGATTCCTTTTTTCAGCAGCCCGGCGGCGGCTTCAAAAATGGCCCGCGCCTGCATCTCCGTGATTTCCGGGTAGAGAATGCCCAGCCGGCAGCCGCGCAGGCCCAGCATGGGGTTCAACTCGTGCAATTCCTGCACCCGGTCCAGCAGTTTTTGCAGCCCGTTGGCATCGCGGATGCCATAGTCGCTATAGCGCTGGCGAATCTGCTTTCCGGCTTTGGCCTTAGCCGCGCCGGCGGCGGATTGCCAAATCTCCAGATCCACCATGATCTGCTCGCGCTGGGGCAAAAACTCATGCAGCGGCGGATCCAGCGTGCGGATGGTTACCGGCAGCCCGGCCATGGCCTGGAAGATGCCGGTAAAATCCCGCCGCTGCAGCGGCAGCAGGCGCTTGAGGGCGGCGCGGCGCTGTTTTTCATCCGTCGCCAGAATCATGGCCCGCATGTGCTCGATCTTGCCTTCGCCGAAGAACATATGCTCGGTGCGGCACAAGCCGATGCCTTCGGCCCCGAAGGCGCGGGCGGCTTTGGCGTCGCGGGGAATGTCGGCGTTGGCGCGCACCTTGAGTTTGCGGTGCGGTTCGGCCCACTTCATGAACTCCACCAGCGCGGGATCGTTGGGATCGGCGGGCACCGTCGGCAGTTTGCCGATATAAATTTTGCCGGTGGATCCGTCAATCGAGAGCCATTCGCCCTCGCGCACCACCTGCTTGCCCATCGTGACCTGCCGCCGGCCCTCATCCACCAGAATGGAGCCCGCGCCGGCTACGCAGCACTTGCCCATGCCGCGGGTAACCACAGCGGCGTGGCTGGTCATGCCGCCGCGCGAGGTCAGAATGCCGGCCGCCACTTCCATGCCGCGGATATCTTCCGGCGTGGTCTCGCCACGCACCAGCAGCACCGGACCTTTGCCGGCCTGATGCCAGGCCACCGCCGCTTCGGCGGTGAATACCGCTTGTCCCACCGCGGCGCCCGGCGAGGCGGGCAGCCCGCTGGCCGCCGCTTCGGCCGTCTTCAGCGCCTTGGGATCGAAACGGGGAAACAGCAATTCATAAATCTGATTGGCGTCCACGCGGAATATGGCTTCTTCGCGCGTGATCAACTTTTCGTTCACCATGTCCATGGCGATCTTGAGCGCCGCGCCGCCGGTGCGCTTGCCGTTGCGCGTCTGCAGCATGTACAGCTTGCCGTCCTGGATGGTGAACTCGAAATCCTGCATGTCGCGGTAATGGTTTTCCAGGCGCGTGGTGATGTCGCGCAGCTGGTTATAGACCGCCGGCATCAGCCGGTGCAACTCCGAAATGTGCACCGGCGTGCGTATGCCGGCCACCACATCCTCGCCCTGCGCGTTCATCAGGAACTCGCCGTAAAACTCCTTTTCACCCGTGGCCGGATTGCGGGTAAAGCCCACCCCCGTGCCGCTGGTCTCGCCCAGGTTGCCGAACACCATGGCCTGCACATTGACTGCGGTGCCCAGATCGTCCGAAATATTGTTCATGCGGCGGTAATGGCCCGCGCGATCATTGAACCAGGAGCGAAAAACCGCATCGCGCGCCATCTGCAATTGCAAAAAAGGATCCTGGGGAAAAGCCTGGCCGGTTTTTTTGCGCACCA
>JAKATS010000374.1:0-871 GCA_021818645.1 Acidobacteriota bacterium
GAGGGATGCGTTGGTGATTGAAGACCAGCTAACGGACGGCCTGGCCGGCGCATCGGCCGATGTGGATGCGGGCGCGGCGCTGATGCTGCGTTTCCAGCATGGCGAAGAGGCTTGCTTTGATGCTTTGGTGCAGCGTTACCAGCGCCCGCTGACTGGTTACATGCTGCGCCTGGTGCGGCATCCCGGCGTGAGCGAGGAACTGGTGCAGGACGTATTTCTGCGGGTCTATCGCTCGCGCGAGCGATATCAGCCCCAGGCTCGTTTCACCACCTGGCTGTATCGCATTGCCACCCATCTGGCGCTCAACTACCTGCGCGACCACCGGGCCGAGGCTCACCAGGCTTCACTGGACGAGCCAGAAACCGAGGGCGGCCGCCTGCCCGACGCGCCGGATGGCCGGCCAGGCATTGAGACCCGGCTGCTGCGCCGGGAGTGGCGGCGCCGGGTTCAGCAGGCGATTGCCGGCTTGCCGGAACGGCAGCGGGCGGCGGTGATTTTGCACAAGTACCAGGAGATGGACTATCGCGAAATCGCCCAGGCCCTGCAGCTTTCCGTCAGCGCCACCAAATCGCTTTTGTTTCGCGCTTACGAGGTTTTGCGCGGCCAGTTGGGCCAGTTGGAATCCATGCCCGGCTAGGCCGCCGAGGAGTCAGTTATGAATTGCCGCCAGGTTCGCCAATCGTGGACGGAGCCCGCGCCGCCGATAGCCGCGGCGTGGCATCTGGAAAGCTGCCCCCGCTGCCGGAAAGCCTGGGAACAGCAGACCCGCATGCAATCGGCGCTGGATGTCTGGCAGCCGGAAGCGCGGGTCGCCGCCGATCTGACCCTGCGCCTGCGCCGACAACTTGCGCTTGAGGCGCAAGCCCGCCGC
>JAKATS010000374.1:881-4931 GCA_021818645.1 Acidobacteriota bacterium
AAAGCTCCCTCTTTGGCACATAATCCAGGGGTGGTTTACATCCTGGGATGGCGTGCCGCACCCTGGCCGGCTGCGGCTGGCCGCCGCCAGCGGCACCTTGCTGATCGCCATCTGCGCGGGCATTCTCGCTTGGCCGCACAGCGCCGCGGTGGCTCCCTTACCGGCGCCGGCCCGGGGCGTGGTGCGCGACCTGCAGGCGCTGAATCATGATCGCGGCCTGCTGATGAATTTTCCCCTGCTGAGCACGAGTATGGACAATACGGCGGGCACCAGCAGCCGTACATATGCCAATGAATCCCAACCGGAATAGCCAGGCGGCATATATGCCACATTCCGGCTTCAAGTCGCGCCTTCAGTTCATAAACAAGCGAGGTCTGCGAGCTGCCATCATCGGCGTGCTCTGTCTGGGCGCGGGGTTATGGGCGCAGCGCCGCATGCCCGGGCCGCGCTTTCATCCTCCGGGCCGGGTGTATGCCCAACATCCCAATCGCCGTCCGGCGTTTCGCGCCCCCGGGCGGCGCGGCCCCAACCCGCGGGGAGGAAAACCGCAACTGGGACTGGGACTGGCCAGGCTGGCCCAGCTTCCTCCCGGACAGCGCCTGCGGCGGCTGCGCCAGGATCCCAACTTCCGCCGCCTGCCCGCTTGGCGGCGGAAACAAATCATACGCCAGCTGCGCTGGTTCAACTCGCTGTCGCCCCGGCGCCAGCGCCAGGTGCTGGCCCGCTTGCGCATGCTGGGCCGGATGACTCCCCGCCAGAGGCGCCAGATGCGTCAGATTTTCCGGCGCTGGCAGCAACTGCCGCCGCGTCGCCGCGCCCATCTGGCCGGCGCCTTTCAGCGCTTAATGCATCTGCCGCCCTGGCGCCGCCGCCGGCTGATGAATAATCCCAATTTCCGCCGGCAATTTCCCGCGCCCGATTACCGCATGCTGCGCCGCGCCATCGCCTTGCAGTCTCACCATTAATATGGATGGCGCGGACGGGTTAAAAGCCCTGCCGGCGCAGTTCGGTGATTTGCAACGCGTGATTTTTAGCACGGCCGGAATGGGCTTGCATGGCCCGTTGCCGCGCCAGGTAGCGGGCGATCAGATCGGCTTCCAGATTGACCTGATCTCCAGCCTGGAGTTGCCCCAGATTGGTCTCGCGCAAGGTATGGGGAATGAGGGTGAATTCGGCGATGCGGCCGGAAATGCGGGCTACGGTCAGGCTGATGCCATCCACCGCCAGCGAACCTTTTTCAGCGACCAGCGGCAGCAGTTCCGCGGGTATTTTCAGCCGCAGCCAGGCATGATTGGATGTTTCCGACGCCTTTGATTTATGCCCGGATCCCAGGCGCTTCAAGTCCAAGATGGCGCCGGTGGCATCCACGTGACCCTGCACCCAATGCCCGCCGAGGGCGTCGCCAGCCCGCAGCGCCGGCTCCAGGTTGACGCGCACGCCCGGTCGCAGCCGCCGTAAGGCGGTGCGAGCCAGAGTTTCGGGTGCGAGCTGAAATACCCACAATCTCTTTCCCGCTTCGCGTTCCTCGCCGGCCAGGGTCAGGCAGCAGCCGTTGACCGCCAAGCTTCCGCCCAGGGGCAGCCGTTCCGGCGCGAGAATTTCCGGCGCCGGCGCGGCCAGCTTCAGGATTGCGCCTCCGGCTCGGCCGCGCAGGCTATGCACGGGAGTTGTGGTTACGATCAATCCAGTAAACATAGTATTGCTGCATCATGCTTAACGCCTGACCACATAGCCCTCAATGGCGAAGTCCGGTCCGAAGCGATGCAAGCGATAATTTTCGCCCAGCGTCACCGCTTCGGCCAGCCGGCGGTAGCCGGCGCCGCCGGCCAGCGGCACCGACTCGGTTCCTCCCAGAATTTTAGGCGCGTAGTAAAGAAACACCTTGTCCACGCAGCCCTGGTTCAGCACCGTCCAGTTGGCCAGCGAACCGCCTTCCACGATCAGGGAAATGATTTCCAGTTTGCCCAGCAGGCGCATGACTTCGCTCATTTCGGGCCGGCCGCGTTCCGCCCGCACCTGAAAAATTTTTACCCCCGCGCGCTCCAGTTCCCGGCGCTTATGATTTTCCGCGAAGGTACAGAAGACGATCACATCCTCTTTGGCGGTCTGAACCGCCCGCGAGCCCAGCGGCAGGCGGAGCGTGCTGTCGAGAATGATCCTCTGCAGCGGCCGGCGTCGGGGCAGGCCGGTACGGTCGGTGAGCAGTGGATTATCGCTGATGACGGTGCCCACGCCCACCAGAATGGCGTCCTGTTCATGGCGCAGTTGCTGCACATGCCAGCGGGCCTGGGGCGAAGTAATCCATTCGTGCGTGCGCGTGCCCTCATCGAACGGAGTGGGCGGGGTGGAGATTTTTCCGTCCAATGTCATGCCGGCCTTGAGAATCACCCAAGGTTCTGCTGTGGTGACCCACTTCAGCCAGGCTTCGTTCATGCGCCGGGCTTCCGGCTCCAGCACGCCGGTGACGACTTCGATTCCCGCCTGGCGCAGCTCTTCCAGTCCGCCGCCGCGCACCTTCGGGTTGGGGTCGGAGAGGGCGCAGACGACGCGGCGCACGCCGGCCTGAATAATAGCGCGGGTGCAGGGCGGAGTGCGGCCGGTATGGGCGCAGGGTTCGAGGGTTACGTACAGATCCGCGCCGCGGGCGCGCTCGCCGGCGGCTTCGAGCGCGCGGATTTCGGCGTGCCTGAGGCCGGCATATTCATAAAAGCCTTCCCCCGCCACGCTGCCGTCGCGCATCAGCACCGCGCCCACGCGCGGGTTCGGCGTGCTGAGCGCCGCGCCCTGGTAGGCCAGCTCCAGGGCGCGGCGCATGGCTTCAGTATCGTTGACAGGCATGGTTCATTCCAATGAAACATCCTCATGATGGAGGATTTGCCATGGGGCTGGCAAACAGAGAGTGAACGAAAGTTTCGGCCTGAAAGGGAATCAGATCGTCCAGTTTTTCCCCCACCCCGGCATAACAGACGGGCAGTTTCAGTTCACGTGCGATGGCGATCACGATGCCGCCGCGGGCGGTGCCGTCGAGCTTGGTCACGATGACGCCGGTGAGGCCCGCAGCGGCGGTGAACTGCCGCGCCTGCTGCAGGCCATTCTGGCCGGTGGTGGCGTCGAGCACCAGATAAATTTCATGCGGCGCGCCGGGGATCACCCGTCCGGCAGTGCGCCGCATCTTGGCCAGTTCCTGCATTAAATTGTCTTTGGTGTGCAGCCGGCCGGCGGTGTCAATCAGCACGCAATCGGCGCCGCGCGCTTTAGCCGCGCTTAAGGCATCGAAGATCACGGCCGAAGGATCGGCACCCGGTTTCTGGCGGATCATTTCTGTACCGGTGCGTTCGGCCCAGGCTTGCAGTTGCTCTCCCGCCGCGGCGCGGAAGGTATCGGCCGCGCACAAAATCACGGTTTTGCCTTCCTCCCGGTAGCGCTGCGTCAGCTTGCCCAGGGTGGTGGTTTTGCCCGCGCCATTCACCCCCACCAGCATGATCACGCGCGGCGGCGCTGGGCTTTCGGCCGCGGGAGCGGCGATGCGCAGGCTTTGAATCAATTCATTCTGCAGTAACTGCCGGGCGGTTTCAGCATCCATCTGCGGCTGCGCGGCGGCGGCTTCGCGCAGATGCGCGATGATCTCCCGGGCGGTGGCCGCGCCTACGTCGGCCGCGATCAGCGCGGTTTCGAGCTCGCGCAGGGTGTCCGGGCTGATCTCGGTTTTGCCGCGCAGAATTTCATCTACCCGGCTGACCAGCGAGGCGCGGGTTTTTTCCACCGCGCCGGCCATTTTGTTCTGCAGCCGCTCGAAAAAACCAGCTTTTTTTTCCGGTCCAAACAAAGTTTGGATCATATTTTATACCGCACGGACCGAGTCATTGGTAAAGGCATGTGCAACCCAGGCTGAGGGACGGAGTTCCTGCCAGGTCCCATCCGGTGACAGTTGAATAATTTGAGCCATGCTTTTGTCGCCGAGGCCGGACGCTGGAACGGCGAAGCAAAAAAATGGCTCCGCCATTATCGTCTCATGCCGGGATGCCGGGCGGGAACGGGCAAGCTATGATG
>JAKATS010000073.1 GCA_021818645.1 Acidobacteriota bacterium
GGACCTACCTTCTCAGGTTTGGATCAATCCACCCAAAAAGGAGGAAAAAGCTCTTTAATCTTTGTGCCGGGTGGTCTCATTCTCATTGACACGCACCGGAGTACGCTTCCAGCACGCCCGATGGATACCGATATCGGCAGTAAAATCTACCTGGCTTCGATGGGATATGTATAAAAACTACTCGCAAGCTTACCTTTTGCGCAGACCGCGGGCCATGCCATTCACAACCGCCCGGGTAGTCCAAAAGCCGATCGAGGTCGTCAAACCCGCCGCTAAAAGACCGATGACCAAAGCTTCTACATTGGAGATCATAGGATTTTTCCCCGCATCCATATCTATTTCGAGCATTTTATGGGCCAAATTAATCTGAAATTACCGGATTGGCCAAAATGCCCAGATTTTCAATCTCCACTTCCATCTGATCTCCATTTTTCAAGTACACCGGAGGTTTGCGGGCAAATCCCACACCCGGAGGGGTGCCGGTAAAGATCACATCGCCCGGCGTCAGAGTGATCGAATTGGAAATATAGGCGATCAATTCGGGAATGGAGAAGATGAGGTTGCTGGTGCTGGAGTCCTGCATGGTCTGGCCATTGAGCCGCAATTGAATGCGAAGCCGATGCGGATCGCCGGCTTCGCCGGGGGTGACGATCACCGGGCCGAAGGGGCCGAAACCGTCGCCGCTTTTACCGCGATACCACTGGCCGTCAGCAAATTGAAAATCGCGGGCGCTGATATCGTTGCCGCAGCAATAGCCGGCCACGCATGCGAGAGCGCCGGCGGCGGGAACCGCCTGGCAGCGGCGGCCGATGACCACGGCCAGCTCGGCTTCATAATCCACTTTCCGCGAAGTCCGGGGCAGGCGCACGGGCGCGCCATGGACGTGAATGGCATTGCCGGTTTTGGCAAATAACAGCGGCGCGGCCGGCAGTTCGGCGCCGGATTCGAGGGCATGGTCACGGTAGTTCAAGCCCACGCAGATAAAATTCCCAGGCCGGCTGGGGGGTGCAATTTCCGCCGGCAGGCCCGGCCGGCCATGGCCGGCGGCGAGAGAAGCGAGCAGGTCCGTGTCCTGCGCCAGCCAGGATTCGAGCAGGGGCAAGACGGCGAAAAATGCCGCCTGGGCCGAAGGCGTGTCATCGAGGGAAGCGGCCAACAAATCCCGCAGGCCGGAATCGGGAGCATGATCCCGCAGCACGCTCCAATCCAGCCAAAGATTCCGGGTTTGCAGAAAGGGCCGGGCGAGCCCCGCATTCAAATATTTTCCGATCCGCATAGAGGTTTCCGGGACAAAGCGTTTATAACCGGCGGTATTCGCGCCGTTTGGCGGATAAAGTTTTGGCGGGGGTCAGCGGCTGGATGACAACATGGCGGCGCGGTCCTTCGCCTTCGCTCAGGCTGCGAACGCCGGCGACTTCGCGCAGGGCCAGATGAATCAGCCGGCGCTCGCGGGATGACATGGGGGCAAATTCGTGAGGCAATCCGGTACGCGCCACCTGCTCGGCCGCCAGCCGCGCCACCCGGCTGAGTTCTTCGCCGCGCAACTGGCGCTGGCCCATCCAGTCACAGTGCAGCCGCGGGCCCAGGCGCAGGCCTTCGCGCAGCAGATGTTCGAGGCTGCGCAGCAGTTCCTCCTGCCGCTCGCCCAGACGGGGCGCATCGGGGCCGGTGAAGTTCACCGACCAGCCGGGGCTGGCTTCGGGATCATGCACGGCCGCCAGTTCGTATTGCAGGCGCAGGCCGCTGGACTGGATCAGGGCGTCCAGGAACTCGCGCAGCGGCGTATCCTGGGTAACCGCGGCGTCGCGGGATATGGGTTCCATCATGTGCTCTCCTATTTCCGCCGCACGATTGTCTTTTTGCCCCTGGCCGCGGGCGCGGCCGATTTGACCGGGGCATAGCGGCGGTTAATCAGGTACTGCTGGCCCACGTTGATGAGATTGCTGCCGAGATAATACAAATCCACACCGCTCGGCATGAGGAAAAAAATGTAGCCCATGAACAGCGGCATGCCGTAGCGCATGATTTTCGCCTGCATGGGATCGGTCCCGGCCATCATGGGCACCAGGGCCATGAACCAGAACTGCGAAATCACCAGCAGCACCGGCAAGATGAAATAGGGATCGCGGGCGGAAAGATCGCGCAGATAGCCAAGAAACGGCGCATGGCGCAGCTCGATGCTGGTTTCGAGCACTTCATAAAAGGCATAGATCAGGGGCAGCGGAATGAGCATGGGCAGACAGCCGCCGAGCGGATTGACGCCCTCTTCCTGATACAACTTCATCATTTCCTGCTGCATTTGCTGGCGCTTGGGATCTTTCAGCGGCAGCTTGCGCATTTTGTCGTTGATCGCCTTGATCCGCGGCTGCAGGGCGATCATTTTCACCTGAGTCTTCTGGGCCGTGAGCCGGAAGGGAAACATGATCATGGTGATCACGAAGGTCACGAACAGAATCACCCAGCCGTAGTTGTGAATCCAGTGGTTATAGGTCCAGCGCATCCATAAAAACAGCGGCTTGGCGGCAAAACCAAACCAGCCGAAATGGACGATGGAAGAAAGATGCGGCGCCACGCGATGCAGCAATTGCAAGCGCTTGGGGCCGACAAATATCCGCAGCCGGCCCGCGGCGGCCACGCCCAGGCCGAGGGTATTCACCGGTTTGGGCGCGATCTGCGCTTTGCCCGATTTCCAAATCAGCGGATGGTACTCGGTTTTCAGCCGGGTCAGCCGCAGCGGCTGATGGGCGGGCGGGAAAAAGGCCAGGGCGAAATATTTATTTTCCAGGCCGGCAAATTGCAGCTGCGCGGTGTCGGTACTGTGATTGGCGACCTGGCCCGGCTCCCATTTTTTCAAGCTGCCGTCACGCACAAAAATGCGCTCGGTGATGTGGCTGTTGATCAGGCTGCTGTCAGCAAAAGCTCCAGGCCAGACCAGTCCGGCCAGAACCGGGCGGCCCTGCCGGCGCACCATCGCCTGCGCGTGCAACAGATAACCCTGGCCGAAGTTTAAGATTTTTTCCGCGAACCAGCCGTTTTGCGACCAGGTAAAGTCGAGCCGGGTATGACCGTCCGGCAGGCGGGTGAGCACGGCATGAAACAAGGCGTCCGCCAACCGGCCGGCCAGTGCGGGATGACCCGGCACAGTGAATTGAAACGGATAGCCGTGGCGGGCGGCAAAGCGCGGATTGACCAGATCGAGCGGGTGCAATCGCTGATCGGTATAGCGAGTGAGAATCCAGGAGCGCACGCTGGCGCCGCGATTGCTGAACTCGATGCGGTAAACCGGAGTGGAAATCACATAATGCCGCGGCGCGTGCGCCATGATGGCTTCCGCCAAAGCCGGTTTCGCGGCGGGAACCGGCCGGGTTTTCGCGGCAGGCTGCGGCGCGGCCGGGCCGGCGGCCGAGCGCCGCACGGGGCGGCGGGCAGCCGGAGCGGAGGGAGGCGCAGGCTGGGTGGGATGATTGATCAGCGGCACCAGCAGCAGCAGCAATAATCCGGAGAGCAGGAAAGCCAGCATCAAGCGGCGTTCCATATTAAAGTCGTCTTTCAAAACCGTACCTCGCGCATGGCTTAACCCAACCCAATCATCCAACTCAAGATTTGAACTTTTACCGCACCGGATCATACCCGCCGGGATGCAGGGGATGACAGCGGGCCAGCCGGCAGAGGGCGCGCCAGAGACCGCGTCCCCCGCCGTAGCGTTCGATCGCCTCCAGGGCATATTGGCTGCAGGTGGGATAAAAACGGCAGCTCGCCGGCAGCAGGGGAGAAACGAACGCCTGATAACCCCGGATCAGCCATAGGAACAAAGTTTTCATGGCCGCCTCAAAAGCTTGACGCGGGCCCCCGCACGGCTGGGCCGTGCGTCCCGTTTCTGCCCGCCGCGGCAGGGCGCTACATCCTGGGCCGAGGCTGCGCGGAGCGGCGCAGCATCATCGGCGGCCCGCACCTCAGGATCGGAAACGTCCAGACGCCGCAGCGATTGGCTTAATTCTTCCAGCAGCCCGGCAAAGGGCAACCGAGCGACCTCCGCCCGGGGATGCAGCACGATAGCCCAGCCGCGCGGCGCCTGCGGCAACAAACGGGCCAGCAGGGCGCGGGTGCGGCGGCGGATCCGATTACGCACCACGGCGCCTCCGAGGCGGCGGGGAACGGTAATGCCAAACTGGGCGGGAGCATCGGCGGCGCGTCCGGGCAGCCGGGCTGCCACAATTTGAAAATGGGCGGGGCGCAGCCGCCGCCCCAGACGGTAGACGCTTTGAAACTCGGCCGTGCGGTGCAAGCGCGCAGCCTCCGGCAGGTGATTGTTTACTGACGATATCCGGGCTTGACGGTCAGCCGGCGACGGCCCTGAGCGCGCCGGCGCGCCAGCACGGCCCGACCGCCCTGGGTCCGCATACGGCGGCGAAAGCCGTGAGTTTTGACGCGATGGCGCCGGTTGGGTTGGAACGTTCTCTTCGGCATGGGTCACGAATCTCCGCCAGCAGCCGGTGCCGGACATGGAATCCGGCGGAAATTTCCGGCTCGCTGTATCCCCTGCCTGCAGGACGCGCGCCGCGGCCGCACACAAAACCATTATACGGGCGGACCGGGACGGCACACAAGCCAGCCACTAACAAAAGCGGCAGGCCACTTTTTGGCTGCGCCGTTCCCGAACCATTGCGCCGTATGATTCAACCGGCACCGAACAGACCGGAAATCGAATTTGCAAGCATCCATGCCGGGCGCGGGCCAGGCGAAACGACCCGACCCATGCAACTTTTTACGCCTGCAGCGCGGAAAAAAGCGGAACGCCTTCGCGCACCGGTTGAACTTTCAAGGTGTAATATCCTGCCGACACACAGGCAGCGGCCGGATGAAAAATTTTGATTGCAAAATTTTTCTGTAAACGGTACAACAAACAATCAGATCGAAG
>JAKATS010000163.1 GCA_021818645.1 Acidobacteriota bacterium
AAGAGATTCTCAAAATCTTTGAAATGGTCAGCGGCCAGCGCATGATGACCTCGTATTTCCGCATTGGCGGCCTGGCCCTGGAACCGCCGATGGGCATGCTGGAGCGCATTCGCGGCTTTATTTCCGGTTTCGGCGCCAAAATTGACGAATACGAAACCCTGCTCACCCGCAACTCCATCTGGATGGGCCGCACCCGCGGGGTAGGGGTGATCAGCGCCGCCGACGCCATCGCCGCCGGGCTGACCGGACCCTGCCTGCGGGCCGCCGGTGTGCCGCTCGATCTACGCAAAACCCAGCCCTATTCGGGCTATCAGGAATTTGACTTTCAGGTTCCGGTACGCAGTGAAAGCGACGTTTATGCCCGCTATCTGGTGCGCCTGGCCGAACTGCGGGAAAGCGTGAAAATCGTAACCCAGGCCATGACCGGATTGCCCGAAGGACCTTTCAAGGCGCAGGCGCCCGGCATTGTGCTGCCCGACCGGGACAAAATGAAGTCCGAAATGGAAGCCCTCATTTATCACTTCAAGATCGTGACCGAGGGTTTCCGCGTTCCCGCCGGGCAGGTTTTTCAAGCGGTGGAATCCCCGCGCGGGATTATGAGTTATTACGTCGTCTCCGACGGCACCGCAAAGCCCTACCGCGTGCATATGCGCTGTCCCAGTTTTGCCAACCTGCAATCGCTGGGCAAAATGGTGGAAGGGCGTCTGCTGGCCGATGTGGTAGCGGTGATCGGCAGTCTCGATATCGTCCTGGGAGAAACCGACCGCTGAAGGGGCTCACGAAAACACCATGAAACCCAGCCCCAATCTGGACATGCTCACTCCCGCCCTGCGGGCGCGTTTCGACGCCATGATTGCGCATTATCCGGTCAAGCGCTCGGCGCTGGTGCCGATGCTGCTCTATGCCCAGGACGAGCTGGGCTATCTGACCCCGGAGGTCATCAGCGGCATTGCGGCCCGGCTCGAACTTGATGAGCTGGCGGTGCGCGAGGTGATCGGCTATTACTCCATGCTGCGGCTGCATCCGGCCGGCCGCTATCATGTGCAGGTATGCACCAACATCAGCTGCCAACTGCGCGGGGCCGACCGGATCTGGGAGCACTGCCGCGCCCGCCTGCAGCTGGAAAATCATCAGACCACGCCGGACGGCCTTTTTTCGCTGGAAGAAGTAGAATGCATCGGCGCCTGTTCCTGGGCGCCGGCGCTGCAGGTCAACTATGACTTCCATCAGCAGCTCACCCCGGAAAAAGTGGATGAAATTCTCGACGGCTACCGCCAGAAAGGCGCCTCGTCTTAAGGCTCTATTCCGGATCGCCCATGCCGCATTCCGCTGAAATCCGCATCGTGAGCCGCCGCTTCGGCAATCCCGAGGCGCGCACCCTGGCGGGCTATCTCGCCGACGAGGGCTATCAGGGCCTGGAAAAAGCCCTGGCCATGACGCCTGAGCAGATCATCGAGGAGATGAAGGTCAGCGGACTGCGCGGCCGCGGCGGCGCCGGCTTTCCCACCGGGATGAAATGGTCGTTTGTGCCCAAGCAGTCGGCCAAGCCGAAATATATTCTCTGCAACGCCGATGAAAGCGAGCCCGGCACCTGCAAAGACCGCCTGGTCATGGAATGGGATCCGTTTTCGATTATTGAAGGCATGACCATCGCCGCCCGCGCCATTGGCTCCCAGCAAGGGTATATTTTTATTCGCGGCGAGTACCGATATCTTTTCGCCATCGTGGACCGCGCGCTGGAAGAAGCCTACGCCGCCGGTTATCTGGGCAAAAACATCCGCGGCTCGGGCATGGACTTTTTCCTCTACTCCCATTCCGGCGCCGGCGCATATGAGTGCGGCGAAGAATCGGCGCTGATGGAATCGCTCGAAGGCAAGCGCGGCCTGCCCCGGCTGAAACCGCCCTTCCCTGCCATTGTCGGCCTGTATGGCGGGCCCACCGTCATCAACAACGTTGAGACGCTGGCCACGGTTCCGCATATACTGCGCGGCGGCGGCGCCTGGTACGCCGCTTACGGCCCGCCCAAAAACGGCGGCACGCGCCTGTTTTGCCTCAGCGGCCACATCAACCAGCCCGGCGTTTATGAACTGCCGCTCGGCTTTCCGCTCGAACGCATGCTTCAGGAAGTCGGCGGCGGCATTCTCGGCGGCAAGCCACTCAAGGCGGTCGTGCCCGGCGGTTCTTCCACGCCGATTCTGACCGCGGCGGAGACCGCGGGCCTCAACATGGATTACGATTCCGTGGCCAAGCTGGGCACCTTTCTCGGCTCCGGCGGAGTAGTGGTACTGGCGCAAGATACCTGCATGGTCAAATTCGCCCTGCGCATCATCCGTTTTTACCGGCATGAATCCTGCGGGTGGTGCGTCCCCTGCCGCGAAGGCACGCATTGGCTGGCGCAGGCGATCGGCCGTTATCATGACGGCCGGGGCCGCGCGAGCGACGTGAAACTTTTTGAGGATGTCGCCGCCAACATTCTGGGCCGCACCTTCTGTCCGCTGGGCGACGCGGCGGCCATGCCCATTCTGGCCATTGTGCGCAAGTTTCGCGCCGAGTTTGAGGCGCATGCCACCACCGCCGCATGCCCGCCCGCCGCGACCACGGGCGCGAGCCCGGCGGCCAACGAGACGAGGCGGCCCTGAGGACTGAGCTTTCCCAATATGCCTGAAAATCCGCCCCAACTCGTCAATCTCACGATTAACGGCCGCACGGTACAGGCGCCTGCCGGCACGCTGCTGATTGAGGTCTGCCGCACAAACCAGATTGAAGTCCCTTCTTTCTGCTATTACCCCAATTTTTCCCTCCAGGCCGCCTGCCGCATGTGCCTGGTCGAGATTGAAAAAACTCCCAAGCCGCAGACCGCCTGCACTGTCACGGTCAGCGAAGGCATGGTGGTGAAAACCGATACGCCGGTGGTGCATCAGGCGCGCAAATCCTCAATCGAGTTCATTCTCACCAACCATCCGCTCGACTGTCCCGTGTGCGATGCCGGCGGGCAGTGCGAGCTGCAGGACATGACATTCCGCTACGGCGCCGCCGAGAGCCGGTTCGAAGAGCCCAAGGCGCATCGCGACGAGCAGCAATGGTCGCCGGTGGTTTATTTCGATCGCCCGCGCTGCATTCTCTGCTACCGCTGCGTACGGGTTTGCGGCGAGGGCATGGACGTATGGGCGCTGGCCCTGGGCGGCCAGCGGGGCGTGGGTTCAACGATTATTCCCAACCGTCAGGACCATCTCGAGTGCGAAGAATGCGGCATGTGCATTGACCTCTGCCCGGTCGGCGCGCTCACCAGCGGTCCATACCGCTATAAGACCCGACCCTGGGAGATGCGCCATACCGGCGCCATCTGTACTTTCTGCGGCGACGGATGCAAGACCACGCTGGGCGTGCGCAACGGCCAGATCCTGCGCGGCGACAATCGCGACAAAAGCGGCATCAACGGCGATTTTCTCTGCATTAAAGGACGCTACGGCTTCGATTTCACCCGCAGCGAGGCGCGGCTGCGCCAGCCGCTGGTCCGCCGCCAGGGAGAGCTGCGGCCCACCAGTTGGGCCATGGCACTGCAGGCCGCGGCGCAGGGACTGCTTGCTGCCCGGGAAAAACAAGGCGTGGGGGTGCTGGGCTCGACCCGGCTGCTCAATGAAGAAAATTATCAGCTGCAGAAGCTGGCCCGGCTGGCGCTCAAAACCAACCATATTGACCACTCACGCTCGGCCGATCTGCCCGGCTTCATGACCGCGCTGGCGAGCCATGCGCCCGCAAATGCCACTGCAACGCCCTGGGCTTCCAGCCAGGAGCTGAAGACCGCCAAAGCGGTGCTGCTGGTGGGCGGCGATCCCACCCAGGAACATCCTTTGCTGGCCTGGAACCTGCGCTGGGCTTATCGCCTGCATGCCTCCCGGCTTTATATCCTGAATACCCGCGATATCAAACTGCGCCGGCAGGCCCACCGCCATGCCCAGGTTGCGGGCCATGAACTGCATACCGCGCTGGCCTTTCTGGCCGGCGGCGGTCCGGCGCCGGCCGCGCAGCTTACTTCCGTTCCTCCGGCAGAGAACACCACCTGGCCCATTACGCCGGTTTCGCCCATATCAGCGGTGCCGGGAGGACTTGCGGAATTTCTCGCCGCACTGCGCCAGGAAACGGACGTCATCATCATCTTCAGCCCGGAAGTGCAGGCGGCGGCGCTCAATGCGCTGGTGCAACTGGGGAGTTCGCTTTCCGGCCAGACTCGATATATCGCGCTCGCGCACGACGCCAACTCGCGCGGCGCAGCCGACATGGGTCTGTATCCCGGTCTGCTGCCCGGCTACACCTCCATCAATTCGCCGGCGGCGGAGCAATGGGAACGGCTCTGGGGTGGACCCTTGCCCACGGAACCCGGCCTCGACCAGGCCGGCATGCTGGATGCGTTCAATCGCGGCGAACTCGACGGCCTCTATCTCGCCGGAGCCAATCCCCTGCGCCGCCATGGCTTTGACGCCGCTCCCGGCCAGCGCAAGGGTTTTCTGGTGGTGCAGGATCTGTTTCTGACTGAAACCGCAGCCGCCGCCGATGTGGTGCTGCCGGCATTGTGCGGCTACGAAAAGTCCGGCACATTGACCAACACCTGCGGCGAGGTGCAATGGCAGCGCCGGGCTGCCGGCTTCGAGGGCGCGAAAAGCGATCTGGAAATCATTCATGAACTTTCCGCCCTGCTGGGCCATGATCTGGGCACTCCCAGTCCGGAGCGGATATTCCAGGAAATCCGCGCCCATGTTCCCGGCTACGATGTTTCCTGGGTGCAGCTGCACTCCGGTGCCGGCGCGCTCAGCCATCTGGCGCCGCAGCCCGCCTTACAACGACGAATAAAAGAAACATTAGAAAAACTAAGGAAAGACAACAAAGGTTACCTTGGTGAAGCTCCGCAATTAATT
>JAKATS010000194.1:0-641 GCA_021818645.1 Acidobacteriota bacterium
CAGGAATGCTGCGTGCAATACAACATGCTCAAGCTCACCCGCCATATTCACAGCTGGACGGCGGACGCGCGGGCCATGGATTATTACGAACGTACGCTTTACAACAGCAAGCTGGGCACCCAGCAGCGGACGGGCATGAAAATGTATTTCGTGCCGCTGCAGCCCGGTTTCTGGACTTTTTATCATTCGCCGGATGATTCGTTCTGGTGCTGCACCGGAACCGGCGCGGAAGATTTCGCCAAATTCAATAACAGCATTTACTCATTTCGCGGCGATCAGCTTTATGTCAACTTGTACATTCCTTCGCAGCTGGAATGGCCGGAAGCCGGGCTGCAATTGCGCCAGCTTACGCAATACCCCCTGGAAGAGAGCGCCGAATTCAATCTGCGGCTGCGCAGCCCCCGGGAATTCACCCTCAACCTGCGCATACCCTGGTGGGCGGATCGCGGCGGCGAGCTGACCCTCAATGGCAGGCGGCTTCCGGCGCTGGCCAGCCCGGGCAGTTATCTGGCCCTGCGCAAAGTGTGGCAGAACGGCGACCGGCTGCGCCTGCGGCTGCCCATGCATCTGCATACCTCGCATATGCCCGATGACGAGCGCGTGCAAGCCGCCATGTACGGACCGCTGGTGCTGGGCGCGGA
>JAKATS010000194.1:651-4896 GCA_021818645.1 Acidobacteriota bacterium
GCCCGCCAGTGGGCTAACCCGAGCCATGATGTATGGGAAATATCGAAATTGGGAAAAGGGCAAGCCCTCGCCCGAGCCGGAAATCACCGCCCCGGCCGGCGAAATCACCCGCGCGCTCGAGCCGATACCCGGTGAGCCGCTGCATTTCCTGGCGCAGGGGCAAAAAATGCCGTTGCGCTTCGTGCCGCTGTATCAGATCCGCGAACAGCGATATGGGGTGTATTGGAAGGTGCGGCGGGCCTGATGCGGCGCGGATCGCGCCCTTTGGCGCTGGTTTCCGAGGCATCGAAAACTGCCGGACAGGGCATGGGAGCATGCCAGTAAGTGAGCAAAACCCGCGGGCATAAGCCGCAACTCGCGGGCGGGATATTATGACGTTATGTCCTCGATGATCGGCCTCTGGCATTCATTAAGCCAGGACCCCAAAGTCACCCAGGAGAAAGTCAAAAAAGGAACGGCGCGGCGCATGTTCGGCTATGCCTGGCCGTTTCGTGGCTGGCTGGGTCTGTTTCTCCTCGTGGTCATTCTCGATGCCGGCATCGGCATCATCAATCCCCTGCTGTTCCGGCAGATTATTGACCATGGCATTCTGCGTGGACATGCCGGACTCATTATCCGCCTGGCTCTGCTGATCGCCGGGCTGGGCGTATGCGACGGCGCCCTGGGGCTGGCGCAAAGCTATCTGGCGGCGCGCATCGGCACCCGCATCGTGCTGCTGCTGCGCACCCGGCTGTTTGAGCATATCCAGCGCATGCCGCTGGCGTTTTTCACCCGCGTGCAGACCGGAGCCGTGGTCAGCCGGCTGAATACCGACGTCAACGGAGCCCAGAGCGCCTTCACCGACATTCTCTCCAACGTGATCGGCAACCTGATCACGGTGGCGCTGCTGCTCGGGGCCATGTTTGCGCTTTCCTGGCAGATTACGCTGCTGGCGCTGGTGCTGGTGCCGATATTTCTGCTGCCGACGCGGCTGTGGGGGCGCAGGCTGCAGGCGATTATCCGCGAAAGCTATAACCTGACGGCGGCCATGAATGCGCTTATGGTCGAGCGCTTCAATGTGTCCGGCGCGCAGCTCGCCAAACTGTATGGCCGCGCGAGCGATGAAAGCCAGGGCTTCGAAAAACAGGCGCGCCGGGTCGCTGATATCAATGTGCGGCAGCGTATCTATGGCCGGCTGTTTTTTACCGCCTTGATGCTGACCGCGACGCTCTCGACGGCGCTGGCCTATGGCTGGGGCGGGGTGCTGGCGGTGCGCCACGTGCTGGACGTGGGCACGGTGGTGGCCATGGCAGCGTATCTGGCGCGGCTGTATGGGCCGCTGGCCGGGCTGTCGAACATTCAGGTGAATATCATGACCGCGCTGGTGTCTTTCCAGCGGGTGTTTGAGGTTCTGGACCTGGAGCCGATGATTCGCGAATCGCCCCAGGCGCGCGACCTGCCCGCCGGCCCGGTGCGGATTGATTTTACCTCGGTCAGCTTCCGCTATCCCGCCCCATCGGAAATTTCACTGGCTTCGCTCGAGGCGGCGGCGCTGCCGGCGCGGCAGGCGGAAAAAACCATTCTCGAGGAGATCAGCTTCAGCGTGGAAGCGGGGCAGATGACCGCTCTGGTGGGCCCGTCGGGCGCGGGCAAGACCACCATCACCCAGCTGGTCACGCGGCTCTATGATGTGCAGAGCGGGGCCGTCCGGCTGAACCACGTGGATGTGCGCGATTTGCGGCTGGAAAGCCTGATGCGGCGGATCGGGGTGGTGACCCAGGACGCGCATTTATTTCATGACACCATCCGCGCCAACCTGCTCTATGAGATCGGCCCGGCCCGGTGCCGGCGATGCCGAACTCCGGGAAGCGCTGCGGGCGGCGCAGATTCTGCCTCTCATCGAATCCCTGCCGCAGGGACTGGACACGCTGGTGGGCGAGCGCGGCTATCGTTTTTCCGGCGGAGAAAAGCAGCGGCTGGCGATCGCGCGGCTGCGCTCAAGTCGCCCGACGTGGTGATTCTCGACGAAGCCACCGCGCACCTGGATTCGGAATCGGAAGCGGCGATTCAAAAAGCCCTGGAAGTGGCGCTTACCGGGCGCACGTCGCTGGTGATCGCGCACCGGCTCTCGACCATCCTGAAAGCGGAACAGATTCTGGTCGTGCGCGAGGGCCGGATTGTCGAGCGCGGCCGGCATGCCGCGCTGCTGGCGGAGCAGGGCTTGTATGCCGATCTATATCGGCGGCAATTCGCGGCCCACGAAGCACCGGCGGCGCAGCCGGTCTTAAGTTGAAAAAAAGTCTTGTGAAGCACTCCCCTAGCGCAAATCCACCCGGATCACCTGGATTGAATACGCCGGCAGCGTATGCCGCCAGTCGGTGCTCAGGCCGGTGAGACTGGAGCGATGAGGCACAATTCTGCGTGGATGATGCAGCGAATTGGTCGCCTGCGGGTTTTTCGCATCCAACGTGATCAGCTCTCCTGTGCCGGCGAGCTGTGCTCCGGCAAAGGAAATGTTCAGCGGCTGGGGCCGGGACATGGCGTTGACCAGCTTCACATACAGGCATTTTTTCGCCGGGCTTTCCGTCACGGAATAGAAAACGCGCGGGCCGGCGCCGGCCAGCTGCGAAGCCGGAGTTTCGCTGCCCAGATGGCCGGCGAACAATACTTGGGCATAATAGGCCGGCGAGCCGTAACTGCGCAGGGCGTTGTAGCCGATCAGATCAGGAGCCCACTGCATCGCCCCGGGATTCACGTTGGTGAACAGCGGCGCGTAAGAAGACATGATGATCAGATCGCTGTTGCGTTCCAACCCCGTCATCCAGGCGGCATCGCCCAGCGCCGCGCCGAAATTGGGCGTGGGCGAGCCCTGGCGCGTGGCCCATTCCCCCACGAAGATCTTCGGCCCGCTGCGGCTGTAGCTGTCATAATGTGTGGCCATGTGGAACATGCGGCTGGCGCGCAGATAAAAATGCTGGTCGAGCACGTCGGGCGTCACGCCATGCACCGGCGCGGTGGCAACGATCTGCAGTTGGGGATAGCGCGCCTTGATGGCCCGGTAAAACTGGGCGAAGCGGGCATCGTAGCTGCCGGACCGGTCAAACATATCCTCGTTGCCGATTTCCACATAGGTCAGCGGAAACGGCTGGGGATGGCCATCCCGCGCCCGCTCCGCGCCCCAGCGCGTGCTCGCGCTGCCGGTCACATATTGAATTTCCTCCAGCGCGCTTTTCACATACGGCGCCAGATCGCGTCCCGGTTTGACATGCTTGCCATTCAGCGAATAGCCGGCATAGACGGCCAACACCGGCTGCATATGCAGTTGCTGGCACCATTCCAGAAATTCCAGCAGCCCCATCTGGTCGGTGGACCAGTAGCCCCAGGGGCTGAAATGCCCGGGACGGTCCACCCGCGGCCCGATGGTTTTTTTCCAGTTAAAGCGCTGCGCGATGGACGGCCCTTCAAGATAGTTGCCGCCGGGAAAACGCAAAAAGCGGGGATGCATGGCGGACAGCAGCTTCATGATGTCCATGCGGAAGCCGTGGGGCTGGTTGTCCCAGGTGGGCGGAAACAGCGAAACCTCGCTCAGCCAGAGCGTGCCGGGGTGGGCCACGGTGATCACGAGATGATTGGCGGCCGAGGCGCGCAGGGCGCCGGTCTGCAGCAGGAACGAAAACGAATGCCAGGCCGTGCCAACGCCGCGCACCACCGCGCGTGCCAGCACCTGTCCGCTCTGGTTGGCGACCAGGCTCACCGTCACCGGGCCGGTCGTGGTCGCTGCTTCTTTCGCATAGAGCGAGCCCTGATACACCGTATCCGGGCGAACCCCCATGCCCCAATAGCCGGTATTCAAAACCCCGGCGGTATTGGCGGTATCGGCGGACGCGACATGTAGGCGCAGGCTGTAGGGAATGGCGGCGCTGGGGCCGGTTGTCCGATCGGAGCGGATGCGGGCCTCGGCATCGCCATTTTCCACCAGATACCAGTGCCGGATGCCGCTCCAGTCGCCGCGGAAAGTCCCGTTGCTGACCATATCCGCATAGAGGCCGCCCTCATAGGAGTGATTGATTTCCTCGGTCATCAAGCCATAGAGCGTGGGGCTGACTTTGGAGACAGGGTGATTGACCTGTATGGTCAGCCGGGCCGCAATCGGCGCGGCGGGCGATTGGGCGAAATCAGCCAAGGTGAAATAAAACATCGCCAATACGGCGGTGATGAGGGCAAATCGGAGTTTCATGGGCTTCGCCATATGATAATGCCGGAAAA
>JAKATS010000202.1 GCA_021818645.1 Acidobacteriota bacterium
TCCGATCTCCGATGCGGCCGCGCAGGATGCCTTCTGCGCCCATACCTATTGCTGGATCACCATACTCTACGACCAGTCGCCCAACCATAACAATCTCACGCAGGCGCCCCGCGGCGGCTGGAGCGGTCCGGCCCTGGGCGGAATGGATAACCTGCCGCTGGCTTCCATGGCGCCGATGATGGTCATGGGGCACAAAGTCTATGGCGTCTTCATTGAGCCGGGCATGGGTTTGCGCGACGACGATACCCGCGGCATCGCCGTGGACGATCAGTCTGAAGGCGAGTATTGGGTCATTGACGGCCGGCATTTCAACTCCGGCTGCTGTTACGATTTTGGCAACGCGGAAATTGACAGCCGCGACGACGATGCAGGCACCATGGAAACCGCCTACTTCGGCGACGCTCCCTGGTGGTATCACGGCAACCCTCCCGGTCCCTGGGTGATGACCGATCAGGAAAATAACCTGGTCGGCTGCGTCAACCCCAATGGCTCCAAGCTCTGCTCGACCCTCCCCGATATCCACTGGCGCTTTGTAACCGCCATGGCAAACGGCCGGCCCCATCACTGGATCTCCCTCGGCGGCAATGCCCAGCGCGGTCCGCTGTCGGTCATGTTCAGCGGTCCCCGGGTCAACTGGCAGTACGATCCCATGCGCAAACAGGGCGGCATCGTGCTGGGTAATGGAGGCGACAACAGCAACGGTGCCCAGGGTACTTTTTTCGAAGGCGCCATCACCGCCGCGGGCGCCTTTCCCTCCCGGGCCACCGATCAACGGGTGCAGGCCAACGTCGTGGCCGCCCGCTATCGCGCCCTGCCGATAGCGATAGCCGGCGCATCGTCCGCCGGGGCGACGCCGAACACTTCCGGTCTGCAGATTTTCACGCCCCGCTCCACGCGGAAAACTCTGGTGACCTTCACCAACGTCATGGCCGGGCCGATAACTCATGTACGTCTTCATCTTTCCCTGCCGGGTCGGGGCTGGCATGCGGTCATCGCGGGTCGGGGTCTTAAAAGTGGCTCCGCCGTGTTTGCCGGCCCGATTGCTCCCGGCGCGCAGGTCACAGCGGCTTTCCTGGTGACTTCCGGGAAAACTCCCGTAAACGCCAGTCTGGTTGCGCATGCCCAATGGATCAGTCACGCCGGCCGCCGGCGGCGGATCTCGGTTGCCGAAAACGTTCGGAACGTTCCGCCCATCACCATCAACGAATTTCGCATTGATACCCGATCCCCCGCCAATCCCACCAACTCATTCATCGAGCTTTATAACTCCGGCCGGCGCAGCATCTCGCTCTCTCATTGGACGCTGGCGGTTCACCCCGGCCGCCAGGCGGTTTTTTCTCGCATTCATATTCCCGGCGGCGCCACGCTCGCACCCGGCGGATTCTATCTGCTGGGCCTGGCCGGCTCCGGCCTGGCAGTGCCCGCGGCTGCCGGTGCGAACACGCTCTATCTCCGCAGCACCGCGGGCATGAAGGTGGGCGATATCCTCCGCATCGGTTCGGGGCGGCAGATGGAAATGCGCAGGATCATACGCCTGGGAACCCCGGCCCGCACTCCCGCCACCCTCTGGCAGCCGCTTCCCGACGGGCCGTCAATTTCGATTCCTGCTGGTTCCACCACGGTGCCCGTCTCTCGCACCATCGGGTTCCATGTCGGCGGGAAAATTGCGCTCGGCTATGGGGCGACGTATCCGTCCGTGCCATCGCGCCGCGAACATGATGAAATCGCCACCGTCACCGCCGTCGGCACCCCGGGTACGCAGGTATATTTAGCTGTGGACGCAAAGGCCGGCGCAACCAACATCAAGACCACTTCCGTGCGCAACATCTCCGTCGGCGATCGCATCCGGCTGGATATTGACAGCGTCGGCCATGGCATTGAAACCGTAACCGTGACGCGGGTGGGGACGGCGGCCATGCGCGCAAGGCTGATCCGTGCCGTTCCGGCCGGAGCAACCCATGGCATCGTCTTCGGGGCTAACCATTGGAAAGCCGGTGACCAAATCACCTTCAGCACTCCCGCGCGCCGCCGGATTGTGACCCTGACTGCGGTGGCGCCCGCCGGGCGATTTGGCGAACGCCTCTCGTTTACCCCGGCCCTGAGCAGTGCATTTCCCCGCGGCGCGCAGGTCTTATATCCCGGCACGGGTCTCGATCTGGCCGCCCCGCTGCGTTGGAATCACTCTGCCAACCTTCCTTTCAGCGATCCGGGCACGGGCATTCGCTTTGCGCCCGCGACAAAATTTGTGCATATCAGCAACGAACCCATACAGCCGCTGGGCACGGGCGTCACGCTCAATCGTCCTCTGGCTGCCGGTTACGGCATCAACACTCCGGTTCGCGATGCCGGCGTCACCACCGCCGGTTATCAGGGACAGCCCGCGCCCGAGCTTTGGTTTGGCGGGCCAACGCTGACCTCCCGGTCGCCCTTGTTTGGCCGCATGATCACCCTGCGCGAAGGCTCGCTGATTTTACGCAACGCCGCCGGGCTGGTGGTGGATAGCCTCAACTACGGCGGGCTGGCCGATCCCTGGGCCGCGGAGGGCGATCAAGACCGGTCCGGCTTCGGCAAAGACGGTTGTTATGTCGCGGCGCCCGGCACGGCGCCGGGTGCGGGTGTGAGCGCGGGCCGGTTTCCCGATGGTGCCGACACGGCCAGCAACTGCCATGATTTCCACACCGCTCCGGTTGCGGTCATGACGCTGGCTTCGCTCGCGGGCGCCGCCAACATCAAGACCGCGAGCGTGGCCGGCTTCCATGTCGGGCAAACCATACACATCGGTGCGGGAGCAAACCTGGAATCGGCGGTCATCGCCGGCCTCGGCACCCCCGGCGGCACGCAGTTGGCATCCGCAGTCCCAGCCGGCGCTGCCTCGCTCGCCGTGGGTACGGTGCAGGGTTTTTATCAGCATGAGGCGGTCTCCATTGGCCGCGGCGTGCGCCGGGAATCCGCGGTGATTCGCGCCAGTTACGGATTTTTTGGCCGCGCCCGCATCATTCTGGCTTCTCCTCTGCGTTACCCCCACCGGGTCGGATCGCCCGTCTCCGGTTCGGGAATTGCGTTGCAAGCGCCTCTCACGCGCGCCCACCCCGCGGGGTCGGCGATTTTCGGCAGCCTGGCTACTCCCGGCGCCCCCAATCATGATTTTTCCGCGACCCGGGCGGCCCATGCTGCGGCGGCCAAGGCCATAGCCTTCGATCACTCGATCTTTGGCGCCAACGCCGCGCCCGCTCCCTCGCTGCCCTTTGTGAGTACGATCTTTGGCGACAACATGGTCCTGCAGCGGAATAAACCCGACGCCATCTGGGGCTGGTCCACGCCGGGCGATACGGTGCACGTGCAGATTTCCCATCACACTGCGGAGGCGATCGCCCGGGCCGATGGCCGTTGGCAGGTGAAAATTACCCCTCCCCCGGCCGGCGGTCCCTATACCTTGCAGGTCAGCGATGGCTCGCGGAAGGTGCAGTTCCATAACGTTCTGGTAGGCGATGTATGGCTCTGTGGAGGCCAGTCCAATATGGAGCTGCCTCTCCGCTTCACCGACAACTCCGCCGCCGTCATCAAAGCTGCGAATGATCCCGACATTCGATACTTTACCGTTGGCGATCACAGCGCCCTGCACCCCACCTACACGCTGCAGGGAAGCTGGCGGGTCGTTTCGCCGCAAACGGCATCCTGGGTCTCCGCCGTCGCCTTTTATTTCGGTCTCCGGCTGGAGAAAAAACTGCACATCCCGATCGGTCTGGTCGTGGATTCGGTTGGAGGATCGGCGGGCGAAACCTGGGCCGGCGCCGCCGCCCTGCGCCCGCTGCGCGACTATGCCGTCCCGCTGGCCATGCTCGCCCGTTATCGAGCCGAAAAAAAACCGGCTTACGGCAACTACATCATGTACTGGTACGATCACTACGATATCGGCATAAAAGACCGATGGTTTTCTCCCGCTTTTGCGGCTGCGGGCTGGAAGACCGTGACCATTCCCGGAGCCTTTAAGGAACTGGGGGTTGGCCAGATGCCATCGGTTGCCTGGTTCCGCAAAGTCGTTACCTTGCCCGATCCTTTGCCGCGCGGCCCCGCGCTGATTTTTCTGGGCGAAGTGCAGCGCATGGATTCGGTTTACGTCAACGGCAGCTTCGTCGGAGGCAGCGCCTGGGTTGAGCATCCGCGCATTTACTTCCTGCGGCCCGGCATTTTGCATCCCGGGCGCAACCTGATCGCCATTCGCATCTTCAAGACCCAGCCTCGGCCTGCTTTTTTCGGACCGCCCTCGGCGCTGCATCTTCTGCTGGGGGATCACTCCAGCATTCCTCTGGCGGGAAAATGGCTGGGCAAAGTCAGCGTCCTCGTCCGCAGGGAGCGTGGCGCGGCCGGGCTGGGAAACGCAGCCCGCCGGGCTGCTGGATCGCATGCGCGTATCGGGAAGGGCGCGCTGGCCCCGGTGCCGCCGCCGATTCATTATGCCAACTGGCCGGTAATGCCCACCGTGATTTACAACGGTATGCTCATGCCCATCGCCCCGCTTTCGATTTCCGGCGCCATCTGGTACCAGGGCGAGCAGAACTCCCCGCGCGGCTTCGAGTATCGCCGGCTTTTGCCCGCGGTCATTGCCAGTTGGCGGCATTTATTCCAGCAGGGCCCGTTTCCTTTTTATATTGTCCAGCTCCCCGGCTTTGGCTCGCCCAGTCCCCGGCCCACCGACGATGGCTGGGCGGACATCCGGGAATCGCAGGCGATCGTTGCCCGTACCACCCCGAATTCCTGTCTTGCCGTCACCACGGACACGGGCGGAGTCGGCACTCTTCACCCGGGCAACAAGAAACCGGTGGGCGACCGACTGGCATTTTGCGCCCTGAATCATTTTTATGGCATCCCCACCCCGGATTCCG
>JAKATS010000349.1 GCA_021818645.1 Acidobacteriota bacterium
CGCGCTCGAAGGCGCGCATGTACAGCCAGTCGCCCGCCAGCACCGCGTTTTGCGCGCCCCAGCGGGCCGGGGCGGATGGCTGGCCGCGGCGCAGCCCGGCGCCATCGAGAATATCATCATGCACCAGCGTGGCGGCATGCAGCATCTCGATAATCGCGCCCAGCCGCACCGCCTGCTCGCTCTCCGCCGCGCCGCTGGCGCCGGCGGCCAATAGCAGCAGCGCCGGACGCAGCCGCTTGCCCCCCGCCTGCCGCAGTTCGTTCGCGATGGCGGCCAGCGCTTCGGCGTGCCCCAGGCCTTCCCGCTCCAATTGCCGCTCCACCGCGCCCAGGCCTGGGCGCACCAGTTCCCAGCCGCTGGCGGGCGGCGCGGCGGGTTCGGCTAGCTGAGACTGTG
Organism: Acidobacteriota bacterium; assembly: GCA_021818645.1. GTDB lineage: Bacteria > Acidobacteriota > Terriglobia > Terriglobales > SCQP01 > JAKAZV01. Next base: position 397 of record JAKATS010000349.1, read on the forward strand.
TCATGCGGGGTAATGGCCGGCGCCAGACATTAATGCGAGCGGTAGTTGGTGAATTGCACGTCAATGCCGAATTCGCGCGGGCGCAGGAGCGCGATCACTTCCTGCAGCACGTCGCGGTCCCGCCCGCTCACCCGCACCAGATCGCCCTGGATGGCGGCTTGCACTTTTTTCTTCGAGTCTTTGATCACGCGCACGATTTCTTTGGCTTTTTCCGACGGGATGCCCTGCTGAATGCTGATCTCCTGCCGTACCGAGGCGTTGGCCGCCGGTTCGATCTTGCCGTAGCTCAGCGATTTGAGCGGCACTCCGCGCTTGACCAGCTTCTGCTGCAGGACTTCCGTGATTGCCTTGAGCTTGTATTCATCGGCGCTGGCCAGCGTCAGCTTGCGCTCTTTTTCCTGCAGCTCGATCGAGCTGTGCGAGTCTTTCAGGTCATAGCGGGTATGGATTTCTTTCTGCGCCTGTTGCACCGCGTTGAGTACTTCCTGCAGGTTGACTTCGCTGACAATGTCGAAGGAATTTTCCTGAGCCATGATCGCACCTTGCTTCCCGGTGGTAAAACCTTATTGTAATGGACGCCGCCCGCGGATGGGGCATGGCCCTGCCGGGATGGCATGCAAATCAACGCGTATTTTCCTGCACCTATACTGAAAACATATGTGGATAGACTCCCACTGCCATCTCGATGGCACCGAATTTCACGGCGATCTCGCCGAGGTGTTGCAGCGTGCCGCCGCAGCCGGCGTGCATGCGATTCTTGTCATTGGCGGAGGCGCCGCGCCGGGCACCCTCGATGGCAGCTGCCGCCTGGTCCAGCGGCTGCCGGCCGCTCCTTCCCTGCCCCGGCTGCGCGCCGCGGTCGGAATTCACCCCCACGATGCCGCCCGGGCCGAACCCGCCAGTCTCGATGAGTTGCGCCGGCTGGCGCAGGCGGAAGAGGTGGTGGCGCTCGGCGAGATCGGCTTGGATTTTCATTATGACCACTCCCCGCGCGGCTGCCAGATCGAAATCTTTACTCAGCAGCTCGATCTGGCCTGGGACCTGAATTTGCCGGTCTCGATTCATTGCCGCGCAGCTTGGCCTCAGATGCATGAAATCCTGCAGGCGCGCGCCCGCGCCGGCCGTCCCGCGGCAGGTGTCATGCATTGCTTCTCGGAAGGCGAAACGGAAGCCCGCGAAGCGCTCGACCTGGGCCTGTATTTATCGTTCAGCGGCATCTTGACCTTTGCCCGGGCTGAACCGATTCGCGCCGCCGCGCGCCTGGCCCCCGCCGGCCGGATCCTGATCGAAACGGACGCGCCTTTTCTGGCGCCGGTTCCGCATCGGGGCCGGCGCAATGAACCGGCCTGGGTGGCGCTCACGGGGGCGAAACTGGCGGAATTGCGCGGCCTGGCGCTGCCCGCGCTGGGCGATCAGATGGCGGAAAATTTTGCCCGGCTCTTCCCCCGCGCGGCCTTGGCATGAATTCCATGCCGGGCCGCGGGATTGAATCGGTACAATGGGGGGTGTACGCCCGGGCGATTAGCTCAGTTGGTTAGAGCGTCTGCCTTACAAGCAGAAGGTCATCCGTTCGAGCCGGATATCGCCCACCATAGGTTTCTGCTCATTACAGATGATATACATCCAGGTGCACACCGCAAATATCCAGCCCGCGGCCCGCAGGTAAAAGTTTGAATTTGCAGGTTTGCTGCCCCTTAAAGGCTTGTTTTCCCGCCGTGGCGCTCCCTCCGGATTGGCTGGCGGATTGTACCTGCTGAAAATGCAGAGTGATCTGAGTGCCCCGGATGCGGTAAATGCCCCGCACCCGCTGGCGCGAGCTGAAGCCGGCGTTCACCATGATGCGCAGCCGGGAATAAGTGCCATTGGCATGGAAATGGAAAATCTCCGTGGTGGAAGAGCCGAGCATGTGAAAAAACTTGCCCCGCAAAATCGTGCTGGAATGCGCCGGTTTCGTTTTCCGCCCTCGGGGTGTTTGCGGGTGAGTTGCCTGTAAATATACCGGGAATAGCGCCGGAGCCTGTTGTCTGGGCGCGTTGCTTAGGCCTGTATGCACTTCCCCGTAACCTTGAGCCCACGCGGTGTTCATCATCATGATTGGGGCTGCGATCAACACCCATCGCCGCGTGGTCTCGTGGTTTCTCTGCTTCCAGGGCATCATGGCAGCCTCAGTTCACGGTTAAAGTCAGGCTGGTGGTATGACTCAGGCTGCCGGAAGTTCCGGTGATCGTCAGGGTATAGGTGCCTGCCGGAGTGCCTGGATTGCTGGAAGGTGAAGGACCGGGTGCTGGACTGGACCCGCCGCCGCAGGCGACACTGGCGGCGAGCATCAGCCCGATTCCCGCCAAGATCGCCCATTTTTTCCTCCGCAAACAGAGTGCCAGCCCTGCGGCCAGTGAAAAACCGTAGAAAATCAGCGGTTCCAACGGCTGGCGCGAGGTCGGCAGAGTCCACATCGGCATCAACGATGCGGCTGTCGTGGTAACGGTCACGGTGGCCGTGGCATTGCTGCCGTTCAGCGCCGCCGTCGCGGGAGAAATGCTGCAGGTGGCTAGGCTGGGGGCGCCGCTGCAGGCTAAATTTACGCTGCCGTTGAAACCATTTTGCGGTGCCAGCGTCAGGTTGTATGTGGCCGTTGAGCCGGCATTGATGCTGGCCGAACTCGTCGCCGCCGTCAGGCTGAAATCGGGCTTGGCCGCCGGTGCATTTGAGCTCGGCATCTCCGCCAGCATCAGATTGGCGATATCGGCAAGATAAAGGTTGCCGTTGGCATCCACCGCCAGGCCCACGGCTTTGATATCGGTGCTGGTTGCTGGTTGCGGAGTATAACTGGTGGGTGAATTACCGCTTCCGGCCAGCAGGATCAATTGATCGCTGGGATCCACGCGGTAAACCTGGTTTTCCGATGGAGTTGTGTCGTTGGTGCTGGAAATGTACAAATCACCTTGGGCGTCGGTGGCCAGTCCGGACGGATTCATGCCCACCGCGGTGGCCGGCTGAGATGTGCTCGAAGCGGGATTGCCGACCGAAGAGCCATTCCCCGCCCAGATTTGGACTTGCTGGGTTGCGGGATTATATTTGCTGACTTCCAGGTTATTGACCAGATTGGTGGCAATGTAAAGATTCCCTGCGCCGTCAACTGTTAGATCACTGGGGTTACCCAGGGCGACTGAAGTAGCCGGCTGCGGGCTGGTGCTCAGCCCCGCCTGGCCGCCGCCCACCGCGATTTGAATCGTGGGTGTGGACAGATTGGTATTCACCACATCCACATCATTGCTGGCTGAATCGGCTATGTAGAGATTGCCGCTGCCATCCAGGGCGATTCCACTGACCGTCTGAAAACTGGTGTTATCCGCCGGAACTGGTGTGGCGCCGGGATAATTGCAGCTGCTGGTATTTACGATACAGCCGGCATAGGCAATCATTTCATCATTGCTCAGCGAAACTAAATCCACCGTATTGTGGGCATTGTCGGCGATGGCGAGAAGACCTTGGGCGCTGTCTACCAGAATCCCCGTCGCGCCATTGCCGCTGGTTGAATTCCACAGGCTGACGGATGTAGCCGGTTGAGGGTTGGCCGTAGGCGATGCGCTGCAACTCTGGCCGCAACCGGCGATGACGCTGATGGTTCCGCTCGAGGCGTTGTATTCTTCCACCAAAGTTCCATTGTCATCGAGCATATAGACATTGCCGGAACTGTCGGTGGCGATCTGGGTGGGGTTGGTCAACTTGATCTGGTTAGCGGCAGTCGGGCTGGTGGATGGCTGGTTCACGCCGCCGCCGGCCACCGCCACCAGATTGCCGGTAAAGCCATCGTTTACGGCTGTGGTGCTGACCGTCACCGTTGCGCTCGCGCTGTGGGTGTTGGTGCCATCGCTGCCGCTGACACTCACGGTATTGCTGCCAGTGACCAGTGACCCGGAGCTGATCGTCAATGTGCTCGCGGCGCCAGGCGCCACGCTGGCGGGATTGAACGTGCATCCTGATGCCGGAGCCGTGCAGCTCAGCTTGATGCTGCTGGTGTCTCCGTTAATCGCGCTGGTGGTAACCGACAGGCTGGCTCCGGAACCTGCGGCAATGGTCTGTGTCGCCGGTGATAAGCTGATGCCAAAATCCGGTGTGTTCGAGCTGCTGCTGGCGCCGAGCGCCGGAATCGTCCACGCGCCGCGACCGAAGCTGGCGGCGATCAGGGTTTTGCCATCCAGTGAAAATTGCAGTTGCATGATGGGGCAATCGGGCAATTGCGGACCCAGCTGCTCCCATTGTTCACTGGCGCCGCCGGCGCCGCCATCGGTGGCGACAAATACACCCACATCCGTGGCGGCGTAAATCACATTGGAGTTGTTGGGGTCGAGCACCACCCCGTTGACCGGCGCATCGGGCAATCCCCCATTGTTCACACTCCCGCTGATATCGGTCCAGGCGGTCCCGCCATTGGTGGAAAGAAATACATGGCCGCTGCCATAGCCCCATATACTCACCAGCACG
>JAKATS010000016.1 GCA_021818645.1 Acidobacteriota bacterium
TGCCGGGCAAATTCCGGATCATTCGCTTCTTCGCCGGGCTGAAAGCGAAGGTTTTCCAGCAGCAGAAAGCCGCCCGGCTCGAGCGACTGCGACATTTCCTCGGCTTCAAGTCCTACCGTAACCGGACAAAAACCCACGGGAATGTCGCGGCCCAGGCGTTCGGATAAAAGCCGGCTCAGCCGCTCGGCCACCGGCCGCAGGCTATAACGCGGGTCGGGTTTGCCTTTAGGCCGGCCCAGATGGGAACACAGGATCACGCGCGCGCCCTTTGCGTGCAGCGCAGCCAGCGTGGGCAGGGTTTCGCGAATGCGGGTATCATCGCTGACCCGGCCATGATCGAGGGGAACGTTAAAATCCACGCGCACCAGCACCCGGCCGGGCTGAGGCGGCAGCTCACGCAGGGTACGGAATGAATGCGGTATCGCCTGAGCGCCCACGTTTACAGCCCTTTCTGATGGAGAAACAGCAGCAGATCGCGGACCCGATTCGAATAACCCCATTCATTGTCATACCAGCTAATCACTTTGACGCAGTTGCCCTGCACCACCCGGGTCAGCGGCGCATCTACAATTGAACTGCGGCTATCGCCCTTGAAATCGGAGGATACCAGTTCCTGATCCTCTACTCCCAGGATGCCGCGCATGGGTCCGGCGGCGGCGGCTTTCAGCGCCTGATTGACCTCCGCCGGGGTGGTCTTCTTTTCCGTCCAGACCACCAGGTCCACCACAGAGACATTCGGGGTGGGAACCCGTATGGAAAAGCCATCCAGCCTGCCTTTGAGTTCAGGAATCACCAGGTGCAGGGCCTTAGCGGCGCCAGTGGAGGAGGGAATCATGTTGATCGCGGCGGCGCGGGCGCGGCGCAGATCTTTGTGCGGCAGATCGAGCAGGCGCTGATCGTTGGTGTAGGAATGCACCGTGGTCATGGTGCCGCCGACAATGCCGAAATTCTGATGCAGCACCTTGGCGATGGGCGCCAGGCAATTGGTCGTGCAGCTGGCGTTGGAGATCACGTGATGGCGGGCGGGATCATACTGATCCTGGTTGACGCCCAGCACCACCGTCAGATCCTCATCGGTCGCGGGCGCCGAGATCACGACTTTTTTCACGCTGCCCCGCAGATGCTTGCGGGCATCGGCGGCCCTGGTGAAGATTCCGGTGGATTCAACCACCAGGCTGGCCTGGACTGACGGCCAGTCAATGGCAGCCGGATCTTTTTGCGCAAAGACCCTGATTTTACGCCCGTCCACAACGATGGCATCGGCTTCGGCGGTAACCTGGTTTTTCAAGTTGCCCAGCACCGAGTCATATTTGAGCAAGTGCGCCAGCGTGGGCGGATCGGTAATGTCGTTGACCGCGACAATTTCCAGTTCCGGGTTAGCCAGCGCGGCGCGAAACACATTGCGCCCAATACGGCCGAAGCCATTGATCCCCACACGAATCGCCATGTTTTCTCCTTCGAACCGCGGTGTTTTGACCGCGGAGTTGAATTCAATTGCAAAATGATTCCGCTCTATCTATGATCCGCCATCCGGCGGAATTTGTCAGGCATAAAGCGCGGCGTGAAACGTCTGTCCGCGGGAAATTTATTGCAGAGCCAGGGCAATGGCGCTGGTGGAGCGCGCGGTCAGGGTATTTTCCAGGACCGGCGCCTGCCGCCAGGTTTCTTCAATGGATTGCGGCAAACGCAGCGGCTGCACCCGCGCCAGCGCCAGCCGACCGGCGGCTGAAAGCAAGCGCGCCGCCCGCGGGCTCGCGGTCAGAGCATAATGAGTTTCCAGCAACTGGCGTAGCTGGCTTTCTTCCGCGGGAGAAACCTCTACCACCCGCACGTATTCCTCATGCCAGTGAAATTCCGGCAGGAAGTCACGGGGAATGTAAGCCAATCCGCCCGTCATGCCGCTGCCGAAGTTGGCGCCCGTGGGTCCCAGGAGCAATACCAGCCCGGCGGTCATGTATTCGCAGCAATGCAGGCCGGCGCCCTCCGCCACCGCCCAGGCGCCGCTATTGCGCACGGCAAAGCGCTCACCGGCGCGGCCGGCCACGTACAGCCGACCGCTGGTGGCGCCGTAAAGACAGGTATTTCCGACCAAAACATCGCCGCGGCGGGATGCGGCTTCGCCCGCAGCAATGATAATTTCACCGCCGCTCAGGCATTTGCCCACATAATCGTTCGCTTCGCCCAGAAGATGAAAGCGCATACCGGCGGCCAGAAAAGCGCCAAAACTCTGGCCGGCGACTCCATGAAAATGGAATTCATGCGCCGTTCCTGCCGGCAGTGCATGATCGCCCTGCAGAAAGTTGCGGGTCAGGCGCGCACCCACGCTGCGATCGCGATTGCTGATGGGAAAAATCCGCAACGGCAGATCCGCTTCGGGCGGGCCCTGCTCCAGCAGCAGGCTCAGCCGCTCGTCCAGGCCGGCCAGCGGCGACAGCGAGGGGCCGTGCTGGGCATTAAGTTCGTTCAGGTTAAGCGGGCCGCCGCCGGCCATCTTCAAGGCCGCGGCCGGCAGCGCGGCGGCGGCCTGGGCTGAAGCGGGCGGCTGGGGCGCAGGCGCGAGCAACTCCTCCAGGGCGCGGGCCGCGGCGGGATCGCGGGGCTCCAGCCATTCGGCATGTCCTATCAAATCATCCAGCCGTTCCGCCCCCAGGCGAGCCATCCACATCGCGGCTTCTTCGGCCACGGACTGAAAAAACGCCATCACCATTTCCGGGGTGCCGACAAAGCGGCGGCGCAGTTTTTCATCTTGCGTGGCGATGCCCACCGGGCAGGTATTGAGATGACATTGCCGGGCCATGACGCAGCCCACCGCCAGCAGGGAAGCGGTGCCGAAGCCGAATTCATCGGCGCCCAGCAAAGCCCCGACAACCACATCGCGGCCGGACTTAAATCCGCCATCTACGCGTAACCGCACACGCGATCGGAAGCCGCTGCGCAATAGCATGTTATGGGCATCGCGCAGGCCGATTTCCCAGGGAAGCGCGGTGTTTTTAATCGAGGTTAAGGGCGAGGCGCCGGTGCCGCCATCGAAGCCGCTGATGGTAATCACATGCGCGCCGGCCTTGGCTACGCCGGCGGCGATGATGCCGACTCCGGCGCCGGATACCAGTTTGACGCCGATGCGCGCGGTGGGATGAATGGATTTCAGGTCGTGGATCAGCTGCGCCAGATCTTCGATCGAATAAATGTCATGATGCGGCGGAGGCGAGATCAGCGCCATGTTGGGAACCGCATGGCGCAGGCGCGCGATATAGGGGCTGACCTTGGCGGGCGGCAGCTGCCCGCCTTCGCCCGGCTTGGAGCCTTGCGCCATTTTGATTTCGATTTCATCGGCGTGCAGCAGATAATTGGCGGTCACCCCGAACCGCGCCGAAGCCACCTGCTTGATGCGGTTATTGGCTTCCGGATCATCGGTGTAAATGGCCGGATCCTCGCCGCCTTCGCCGGTATTGCTGCGCCCGCCCAACCGATTCATCGCCAGCGCCAGAACGCGATGGGTTTCCGGACTGATGGCGCCGAGCGACATGGCCTGGGTGCTGAAGCGGGATAACAGGTCACGCACCCATTCCGCCGGTGCGGGCGGAAGCGAAGGCTCGGCATCGCCGCGCCAGCGCAGCCAATGTCGCACCGCCAGTTCGGGCCGTTGCGCCAGATAAGCAGCATAAGCGCGCCAGTTTTCCGGTTTGGGAGCGCGGACAAAGGCGTGAAATCGCCGAATCAGATCGGGGGCGCTGGAATGTTCTTCCCCGCCATGGCGATAGCGATACAAACCAGCGTCCCGCAGGCCCGCCGCCCAAAGCTCCAGCGGATTGCGTTGGCGGGCGGCAGTTGCATTGGCCGTGGAATCGGCGGGCGCCGCAGGTGTGGGCTCAGGCTCGGAAACGGCAACTGCGGGCGCGGCAATGGCTGGACGGGGACTGGATGAGGCAAAACCCGCGGCATGGCGGTCCAGTGCTTCCTGCAGCCAGACATTCAAAGAATAGCCGGTCAAATGGGCCGACGCGCCGCGGAAATATTCCTGCGTGACTTCGCGATCCACACCCACCACTTCGAACAAATGGCTGTTGCGATAACTGGCAATGGTGGAAATACCCATCTTGGCCAGAACCTTGCGCAGACCGGTTTCGATGCCCAGACGGAAATGCTTCTCCCCATCCGCATAGCCGGCCGAAATCTGCCAAGCCAGGGTGGGAAGGACGGCGCTGACGCCGACAGCAACCAGCATGGCGACGTGGTGGGTATCCCAGACCTGAGAGGTTTCCACCAGCAGCGGGATATCGAAACCGTCATGCCGGGCCAGCGCTTCCCACACCGCCGAGGCTGCGATCAAAACCGGAATAGCCGCACGCGTAGCCGACAGGGAGCGGTCACTGAGCAGCACATATCCCGGGCGGCGCCGGGCCAGTTCCGCCGCCTCGCGGCGCAGACGGGTTAAATGATTCCGCGCCGCCTCAAGCCCCCCGGCCGCGGGAAAACACATATCCAACCGTGCTTCGGGCAGCAGTTCACGGATTTTTTCAAATTGACCGGCATCGAGCAGCGGCGAAGGCAATTTTACTTTGGCGCGGCCCCAATGCACCTCCAGCGACATGACCCGGGATTCGCGCAGCGAATCAATCGGCGGATTCGTCACCTGGGCAAAACGCTGTTTACAAAAATCCCAGGGCAGCCGGGCCTGTTTCGAAGCAAAGGCCGGCGGCGCATCATCGCCCATGCTGAAGACCGCTTCTTTGCCGGAATCCAGCATGGGCAGAAGCAGCAATTTGCATTGATCCTGGGTTAATCCGCTGGCCGTGGCGATGGCTACATCGGGCGGGGTAACCGGTTCGGCCGCGATCGGGCTTTTCGCCTGCGACGGTTCGATCACCGGCC
>JAKATS010000195.1 GCA_021818645.1 Acidobacteriota bacterium
TCCGGCGCGGGAGGTCGCGCTCGAACCCGCCGCGCCGACTCTGGCCGGCGTGCTCGATGCCCTGGAAACCCGCTATCCCATGCTGCGCAATACCCTGCGTGACGCTGTAACCGGAAAACGCCGCCCGTTCATCCGTTTTTACGCCTGCCGGGAAGACCTGTCCCACGATCCCGCGGAGCAGCCCTTGCCGCCAGCCATTACCTCCGGCCAGGAAGCCTTGTTGATCATCGGCGCGATCGCCGGCGGGGCATTTTAACGCTTAATAAACCAGCGGAGCAGCAAGCTGAGTATCAGGCTGATCAGCAGCATCGAAACCCAGGGAAAATAGATCGTCAGATTTTTGCGCTTATAAACAATATCGCCGGGCAGATGACCGAAAGGCAAATGCCAGCGGGAGGCCGCCCATAATAGTGCTCCTGCAAGAGCGGTCATCAACCCAGCCAGCAACAATAATTTGGCCAGATTGGCCATGGCCATGTTAGATCAATTCACTGCCGGCAAAAAAGAAGGCGATCTCGATCCGGGCGTTTTCCGCCGAATCGGAGCCGTGAATGGCGTTGCGCTCGATGTTGCTGGCAAATTGCCGGCGCAGCGTCCCCGTCGCGGCTTTGGCCGGGTCGGTGGCGCCCATCAGCTCGCGCAGTCGGGTCACCGCTTGTTCGGCTTCCAGCGCGGCCACGATCACCGGGCCTTCGGTCATGAACTTCACCAGGCTGCTGAAAAATGGCCGTTCGCGGTGTACCTGATAAAAGCTCTCGGCCTGAATCTGGCTCAGCCGCAGGCGCTTGAGGCCCAGCACGCGAAAACCGGCGGCTTCGATCTGCCCCAGCATCTGGCCGGCTTTGCCGGCGGCAACGGAATCGGGTTTAAAAATGGTTAACGTGCGTTCCATAAAAAATTTCTCCGTGGCCGGACGGTAATAAATGTCCTGTGCCGCGCAATTGCTTGCTGCAATCGTAAGGCAATAACCCGGCCCGCCGGTTACGCGCGGCCCAGAACCCGGGCCACCGTGGCGCCGATGTCGGCCGGACTCTGGCAAACATGAATGCCGGCTTTTTTCATCGCTTCCATTTTCGCCGCGGCGGCTCCCTGCCCGCCCGAAATGATCGCGCCGGCATGGCCCATGCGGCGTCCCGGCGGCGCGGTCTGCCCCGCGATAAAGCCGACCACCGGTTTTTTCACCTGTTGCGCAATAAAGGCCGCGGCTTCTTCCTCGCCGGAGCCGCCGATTTCACCGATCATGACGATGGCTTCGGTCTGAGGATCCTCATGAAACATGCGGATGGCGTCGCGGTGCGTGGTGCCGATGATCGGGTCGCCGCCAATGCCGATGGCGGTGGACTGCCCCAGCCCCAGCAGCGTGAGCTGGTGTACGGCTTCATAAGTCAGGGTGCCGCTGCGGCTGACAATTCCGATCGCTCCCGGGCGATGAATCGAACCCGGCATGATGCCCAGCTTGGCCTGGCCCGGGGTGATGATGCCCGGGCAGTTGGGGCCGATCAGCCGGCTGGAAGTGCGGCGCACCCGCTCCCAGGCGCGGGCCATGTCGAGCGCGGGAATGCCTTCCGTGATGCAGACAATCAGCTCCAAGCCGGCGTCGGCGGCTTCCTCAATGGCGTCGGCGGCAAACGGAGGCGGCACAAAGATCAGGCTGGCGTTCGCGCCGGTGGCCTGCCGCGCCTGGCTCACCAAATTGAAAACCGGCAGGCCTTCGTGCGTGGTTCCGCCTTTGCCCGGGGTGACGCCGCCCACGATCTGCGTGCCGTATTCACGGCATTGGCGGGCATGAAAGGCGCCTTCGCGTCCGGTTATGCCCTGCACGATGACGCGTGTGTTTTTGTCAACCAGTATGCTCATGATTTTATGAAGGGTTATGCCCGGCCGGCCGCGGCGACCGCTTTTTCCGCCGCGTCGCGCATGCCCTGCGCTACCGTGATGGCGAGTCCCGATTGTTCCAGAATCTGCCTTCCCTGTTCCACATTCGTGCCTTCCATGCGGATGACCAGCGGCAGCTTCAGCTTCACTTCCCGCGCCGCCTCGACCACGCCCGTGGCCAGCGTGTCGCAGCGCAGGATGCCGCCGAAAATATTGATCAGAATGGCCCGTACGCTGGAGTCTTTCAGCAGAATCTGAAACGCCTGTTTCACCTGCTCCCGGCTGGCGCCGCCGCCGACATCTAAAAAATTGGCCGGCCGGCCGCCGGCGTACTGGATGATGTCCATGGTCGCCATGGCCAGGCCGGCGCCGTTGACCATGCAGGCCACATTGCCATCGAGCTTGATGTAGTTCAAATGGAAGCGGCTGGCTTCCACCTCGAGCGGCGACTCTTCATTTTCATCCCGCAGCGCCTGGAGCTCGGGGTGCCGGTACAGCGCGTTGTCGTCCAGGTTGAGTTTGGCGTCGAGTGCGACCAGCCGGTCATCGGCGGTGAGTACCAGCGGGTTGATCTCTGCCAGCGAGGCATCCAGCCCGCTGAACGCCCGCGCCAGCGCCTGCATGATGGCCACCGCCTTGCCCAGCGCGGGCACGGGAAGATCCAGAGCGAAGGCGAGCCGGCGCGCGGCATAGGCGGGCAGGCCGCGATCGGGATCAAAGGCCTGGCGCAATATCGCTTTGGGATCGCGCGCGGCCACTTCTTCAATCTCCATCCCGCCTGCGACCGAGGCCATCAGTACCGGTTGCGCGGCGGTGCGGTCCATCGCGATGCCCAGATAAAGCTCGCGCGCAATCGGCAGCGTTTCTTCCACCAGCACCGAGCGCACCCGTTGGCCTTGCGGTCCGGTCTGCTTGGTGACCAGCGTCATGCCCAGAATCCGGGCGGCGGCGGCCCGCGCCGCTTCGGCATTCTCGGCCAGTTTCACCCCGCCGCCTTGGCCGCGGCCCCCGGCGTGAATCTGCGCCTTGACTACCACCTTGCCGCCCAGCTTTTGCGCGATCGCCGCGGCCTCCTCGGCCGTGGTTGCCACTTCGCCCCGCGGCACGGCTACGCCGTAGCCGGCGAGCAGCGATTTGCCCTGGAATTCATGAATTTTCATCTTGTTCGTGGGAAAAGTTTGATTATATCAGCCGCCGGCCCCGCTGCTCGGCGCGAAATCGTCCCTCGCGACAATTCTTTATAATAAAAAGGTACACGCCACCCCATAGAATCGGCTTATTGGAGCTTTCCCCATACATGAGTTTATTCTGGGCACGAGTCGCCTTAAGTCTCTACACCCTGGGTTTGATCGTTTCACTCGCTCTGCTCTGGCGGCGGCACGCGGAACGCGCCTTTATGATTTCGCGGCGGCTGATGGCCGCGGGCTTTCTTTTTCAGTTCGTCAGCGTGGTCGAAATGGGCGCGGCCGCCGGCCATTTCCCCATCACCCAATACAGCGAGGCGGCCAACCTGCTGGCGCTGATGCTGACCGGAGCATTTTTGCTGGTCTACCGGGTCTATTCCCCGCGCGGGCTGTCGCTGCTGTTGCTGCCGCTGGTTTTTCTTCTGACTTTTACCTCGATTTATGGACCCGCCGGCGCGGCCCATACCCCGCTGCTGCAGGGCAGGCCGGGAGTGGATAATGTCTGGATTTACTGGCATGTCACCCTCAGTTTTCTCGGCATTGTGGGCCTGACGCTGGCGGTGGCCTGCGCCTTGCTCTATCTCTGGGCCGAGCATAGCCTGAAGCAGCATCCCGCCAATCTGGGCTGGCGTCTGCCTCCGCTGGAAACCCTTGACCGCCTGATCTACCTGTCGCTGTTGTGCGGCTTTCCCCTGCTGACGATCGGGCTGCTGATTGGATTTTACCGGGCCGGTTTGCAGTGGGGCCGTGCCGGTCTGGGGGATCCTAAAATCGTGCTGGCGCTGATGACCTGGGCGCTCTACCTGATCCTGCTCTTTGGCCGCTGGGCCGCCCACTGGCGCGGCCGGCGGGCGGCCTGGTTTACCGTCTTCTGTTTTCTCGCCGCGGTGGCAACCTGGATGGCCAGCAGCTTCAGCCGGCTGCATGATTTCGTGCGATGAATCCTGACTCCGCGCCAATCCGCCCCGATGCCGCGCCGGAGCCGGCGCTGGTGGTCTATGGCCTCAGCCACCATACCGCCGCCGTGGAAGTGCGGGAACGCGCCGCGCCGCACTATGCCGATTCAGCCCGCGCCACCGCGCGGCTGGCCGAGGCGCCGGGTGTGGAAGGCGCCCTGCTTTTATCCACCTGCAACCGGCTCGAAATCTGGCTCGCCGGCCGTCCCGATGCCGGCCAGTTAGCCGCGCTGCTGCCCCGCGCCGCCGGCCACCCGGTCGAAATCGCGCCGGAACATTTCTACGAATACCGCGGCCGCGCCGCCCTGCGCCATATCTTTCGTGTCTGCGCCAGCTTGGATTCACGCTGGGTCGGCGAACCCCAGATTCTGGGCCAGGTCAAACAGGCCTATCAGGCTTCCCATCAGGCCGGGCTGATGCATCCCGAACTGGAATCGGCGCTGCAGCGCGCCTTCAGCGTGGCCAAGCGGCTGCGCGGCGATCCCGAACTGGTCGGCGCTTCGGTGTCCCTCGGCCATGCCGCCGTGGATCTGGCGGGCGGAATCTTTGGCTCCCTGCGTGATAAAACCGTGCTGCTGCTGGGCGCCGGCAAAATGGGGCAACTGGCGGCGCGCTATCTGCGCCACCAGGGCGCGCACCGGCTGCTCATCGCCAATCGCACCCGCGTACGGGCGCAGGTGCTGGCGCAGGAACTGGAAGGCGAAAGCCTGGCCTGGGAAGAAGTCTCCCGCCGCGCGCCGGAAGCTGACATTGTGCTGGCCTGCTCCCGGGCCGACGGCTTTATCTTGGATCGGGCGCGGATGGCGTCGGTTTTGCACGCAGGGCGCCAGCGTCCGAGGCTG